>DAOUTL010000160.1 GCA_030626685.1 Candidatus Bathyarchaeota archaeon
ATATTACGAAGAAGGTCGCTTAAAACAATAGAGGCACTCTAATAGTAGCTACGCTCTGCTTCAATTCTATTCAGAGTTTCTATTATGGTGTTGTTCTGTTTTATGATTAGGTTCAGCTGTGAGGATATCCTCGAGGCCTTGCAGACCAGGCAGAACTCAAGCGTACGCTCCTCTTCAGAATATGGACACACATACTTTCTTCTAGAAAACTTGCAATATTTAATTTCATACATACACATACCTCCTAAAACTTTTAACGAAGTTTTTAATCTCATAGAGGCTAATAAACTTGATGAAATGAACATAGGCGATTTGTGAATAAAAAAGAGGAAATGTTTGTTATGGCTCTTCCATAACTATCATTGTTGATGTTGACCTAACCTTGTCAAGCCTTCTAATGCGCCAAACAATTTCATTAAACTTATCCATAGATTCCGCTCTAACCCTTGCAATTATGTCGTAGACTCCGTAAACAGCAAAGGCTTCATCCACCCCTTCAACTTTCTTCAATTCCTTTAGCACGTCTTCTTCTGAACCTATCTCCGTGTTTACAAGTACAAACGCCGTTGACATTTAAACCTCCTCACTTTGACATACAAACCTCCTAAACATTTATTTAAATTTCCATAGAGCCTAATAAACTTTGAAGAGTCTGTTGAGGGTGAAAAATGAATAAGATATTGAAGTATTTGAGGCAGCATCATTATTTTTACTGTTTAGGCAAAAGACCGAAGGTTTTAGAGGTTTCATGCGAATATATAGAAGGCGTCATTAAAGGTGAGAGGATAACGCAGAGGCAGCTGGAAAAAAAATATAACGTTTCAAGAGTGTCAATCCGCAACAGAGCAAAGGAAATCATGAAATTTTTAGTGGAAGACGACATGTTGACACGTGCTGAAAGAAAAAAGTACGCAGACCACGTCAAACGTTACCGTGGAAAACCCGTTGCTTCCTAGAATGGGGAAGCGCAGGCTTAGCGGTGAATTTTTGTGAGCCAATTGCGTGCGATTCAGACTTGTGTGCGCTTCCCCTTTTCGATTACGCGTGTTACGCTATAAATTTCTTTTGGTTCTGATTGCCTTGGGACTTTTGATTGTGTATGCGAAAGGTGCAGTCCTCCAGATCCGTTAAAAAAGCGATGGTGCTTATTGTTTTATGGTTAGCTCTAAACTCTTCCTCCATGTTCACTATCGGAACCTTCAGCACCATCTGAAGTTGCTTTAGGATAGGGATGTCATCCAGTATCAATCTTGGTCCAGCATTCTTCGGCTTTTTCAGCTCGAGAATGAACGGTAAAAAAATCAAGATTAAAAAGGTTAAAACTCCAAGAGACAGCAGGATAAACGTTATTGGACTCGGCTGAATCATCTTCTTATCAAGACCAGTCTCCAGACCATGCCTCACCCTTTGGTTACCTAAGAAATGCTTTTAAGATTTTCGAAAAACCGTGGAGACAACATTCTTCTCTTTTAGCCCGCATTTCCCCTTGAGTAGGTTGGTTCACAAATGCGAATCCCCTGTCAGTACGCCTTTAGAAGATATTAAATATGGATAAAATATTACCTATCGTTTTGAGCGCTAGTAAAAAAATGGAAGAGTCAAAATCCAGAAAGAATGATGAGCAGAATGAGATGTTAGCCGAGCTCCACGGGATTCAATTGAAGTGGCTGGGTATCGAGGAGAAGCAGCTAGGAGCTCACTATCGCGCGCACGAAACGTCTAACTCTCAATCGAGTCACATCAATCACCAAGTCTTAACTTCTAAGGTAGCAGATTTTGGCGAAGTTTTCCCCCGTGTTACGTGCGTGTTACAAACAGTGAGAATCAGGCTTGATTCCTTCCTTCGATCTGTGATTGTTGGCGGATTGTTGTGCTTGTTAAGGTTCTCACGCCTAGACTCTTCGCTGCTTTAGCTAGTTTTTCATCGTCCGTAACGAGTATCCTACCAGACTTTCGCGCCACGGTCAGATAGGCTGCGTCGTAGTACGTAATATCCAGCTTCCCCGCCATGTTAAGTATGGCGTCGCCTAAACCCTCATCCTTCAACACAGCTACATCCATCGCCCGAAGCATCGCAAACATGGATTTCAGAAGCTTCGTAGCTTCTTTTGGAACTATCCTTTTGAGCAGAAAACACTCCCTCCACAAGGCGTTTCCAACTTCATAGTAGGCTAGGGATATTGTCGACCCCTCCCCAAACATGTCTGGGGCTTTACCCCCAAGTTCCCTGACAAGCGTGAAAACACTGCTGGCATCGAAGAGCAAGGGACGCTTAATCAACGGGCCTCCCTGCCTACGCGAACAGCCTCAACAAGCTCTTCGGCCGGAATCTTCTGAAGAATTTCACCCGCCTCCTCAGCAAGCTTCCGAAGCCTCTCCCTCTCCAAACGCTTAATCTCCAGCTCCAAGGCTTCACGTATCAATCCGCTCACGTTTACTCCCAACCTATTCAACCTTTCCTTAAGCTCAACCGGAATCTTCGCGGTAACTGTAACCTGCTTATCCATACGGTATCACCAAAACAATAACACCGACAACAGTATATAAATCATATAGAAACTTAAATAGTTGATTGATTAGTTTGTTAGTTAGTTGATGTAATTGTCTCAAGAAGCTTCTATCCCTAAAAGAGTCCTTCAAGTAGCACGTGATCTAACATCACAAGGAAGAACGCCATTCACAAGAAAAGATATCCAAGAAGAACTTCCCGACATTTTACCCGCCTCGCTTCAGCCAACAATACAAGCGATGACCAAGAACGCACCCGGTGGCGCACCGATCGCTTCTGCTTACTGGAAGAAATGTTTCAAACGTATAGAACGAGGAAAATATGTACTTTTAGCTCAAATTTGAGTCCTTCTCATGGAGAGTGATTCTGTGGTAAAGGCAAAGAAGAAAACTATAGCAAAAAGAGGGGGCAGAGTTGATCCAAACAACTGGGTTGAATGAGTTTGGCGTAAATTCCCTATCGATCGATATTCCATTAAAGTTGGTATCTAAACTAGAGAGGAGAACCTATGTTCGTTTCTAAGAAAGAGGAAAAGAAACTCAAAAAAATGTTCAAAGAAGAGTTTCTACCAACCGAAATGGGTATGACTTATGAAGAGTACATAGTCAGGTCTAAGCTCGAAAAAGAAGCGATAATGTGTGCGTTTGGAAATTGGTTGAGGAAGCGAGGAGAAAGGAGAACCATGTAAATTTTATGTCCACACATTTCATCTGTAGTTTCCCATAATTATTTCGTTACCTCCTTTTCTAATGGAGTGTTTACTTGTTGTGGCGGCTTTTTCCTGTG
>DAOUTL010000080.1 GCA_030626685.1 Candidatus Bathyarchaeota archaeon
CATCCGAAATATCGCACCATAGGCTTAGGCAGCAAATTAATCCGAGAGACCTTGTCTCTCGCAGGCACGCCTTACGTGGAGATGGTTGCTGTCATGGCTAAGTATAACCCGTTTGCGGAGAAAGCCGGAATGCAGAAAATAGCTGAGCAGCCTCCGGCAAAAGAGGCCTTGGCTATTGCAAGTGTACTGGTCAGTACAGGCTTTAACATTCAACTGTTGGGAAGCAGCACGTATGTACTTAAGAAACTGCAGCTTATGGATCCTAAGCGCTTGAGCCTCATAAGAGAAGCCTTCATCAAGCACAAGACGCAGCGGGTTATGAAATACTTCTTCCCCCATCTACCCTACGGGCACCTGGATGTGTATGCTGAAAAAGTCAGGGAAGCCAGCTTGGAAAGGCTTGCACACCTGATCAAGGTTTGTGGCCTGCTGCTGCAAACAAAAGTATACCTATTTTGGAAATAATACCGTTGAATTGCTGGGTATCAGCTTGTCCCGTCATTTTTCTATTCCTTTTATCAACTGGATTAGCATTTTTGATGCTGTTTTTGCAGCCTCTCTATCTAAAGCTTGTTTTGAGTACTGCATATTTTTTCTTTCCAAATGGTTTGAGAGTTCTGTTGCTAGTTGGGTTATGGTTACGAAGTATTTTGTTAATGGCATTTTACCTAGGATCATTTTTTCGAGTGAGGTTGCATATTTTAAGGGTTTTAGGCTTGAATAAACCGTTAGGAGAAAGATTGAGGTTGCTAATCCTGTTGCTAAAGGTAATTCAAGAAGCTTCTTGTTGTCATCCTCAAGGATGGAGTATTTTATCCCGTTGTTGTCTAAAAGTTGAATGATGAAGTTGTATATTTCTTTGGATCTGCGACCGCCAATTATTATGAAGGGTGTTGAATCTATGCCTGGGTATTTTATGCCAATAAAACATTTTTTAGAGGTTTTGCTGTCTCTATAGAATAGATAGTATACCCCTTCTTCTAAAGTTTTCATTATGGTCTCACCCTATTATGAGTATCGGAACGAATGGACTTATACATAATTTCTCCTTTTCCCACGTATGAGTGAGCATCCAGACTTTATCGTTTCTTAGGATATCGTAACCATGGTCTGCCAGTATTAAGACTGTATACTTGTTATTCAGCCAGTTTTCCACCTCTTTTTGGAGTTTATTCGCGATTTTAAACAGGCTCTCTATCATTTCGTCAACGTTCCTATATTCTCCGCCGTGATGTATGAGCATGTCAATATCTCGGAAGATGGAGAACCCAGAGGCTCCGAGTTTTTCTCTTAAAACTTCACCCACATTCCTCATGGTGACCTCCTCTAAGGGCTGTAGCGTTTTGATGCCGAGATATTCTTTGGCTAAATACTCGAATGTCCTTGTTTTTCCACTCGGGTTCACAGCGCATAATGCCTTATCAACACTCACGGATTCGTGGAAAGTGTACAGCAGGAACATGTATTCAGGCAAGGAAAGTGCATCGCATAGTATGATATAGAGGGGTTCTCTAGAATTTCTCATACGCTCCAAGACCTCTATGGCAGTTTTCAAGTAAACGCTTGACTCAGCCACTCTTCTTCGAAGTAATGAGTTAATGCTTGTAATCAGCGTCCTAACGTCATCGGTTAAGGCTGTCAGCAAGGGGTTGCTTTCAACTTCGGAAAAACGTGCTTGACCCACGGCGTGTAATACCGTCTTTAGCATAAGGGCGTAAACCTTTTCATGCTCTTTACCCAGCATAAAGTGTCTTTCTTTAACGTCACTCACGAGCATATTGATCGTGTTTTGTAGTTGATACATGACTCTGCCTATCTAGGGAAGTTGAAGTTACCCTCTGAGATCCCGACGCTTGTGATTATTTTCTCTGCTTTCTGTTTATCCATGGGTGTTGATAGTTTGATGTGTAGCCTAGCCAATTTTACCAGTGAGCTTTGGGGGGAGAGCCTGCTTATGAACGTGTTGATGGGGTCTTCGCCTATAATCCACTCTAAATCGTCCAGCGATGCTTTAATGATATGGAAGCCGCATCCATCTTCGGTTTCAACGCTGATGTCGACGGTTTCCACATTATCGCCAAGCTTGTCCTTTCGGAGAAGCTCCATGCCGATGATGACGTTGCCTACATCCCAAATTTCCACATCATAAACTTGAGCAGGGGGTGGAGGGCGTGGAGGAGGCTTCTCCGCTGGTTCTATTACTATAAATCTTGCCCCATCTTTAGTCAAATAGGATACTTTAACGTTCATCCCTGCGATTAAACGGGATCCTGCTATTCCCACAAGTGCTCTTTCCATTTCTCCCCTTGATAGTGGTCTAATCGGTAGATCTTTCCAGCCCCTCATTGCCGCTTCTATCAAAGGACCCGCTTCGATCGTGCACTTCCCCCCTTTACTTAGGTCCTCTTTATGTTTTGATGCGTATGGTTCCACTACATATGAAATGAGCTTTGAAATTATCGAGTCTCGCCTGTCTATGCCACACTTGCTGATTGTTGCGTCTGCTATCCATGCTGGTAGTTCCCCGTATATTCTATCAAATTTATCCTCTGAGTTCATATTTAACCCTCAACACGTCCTTCACGAACTCGTTTTTGTTTATGTCAAAATAGATAATGTGTTTAAAGGATCCGAGAAGTTCATTTACGTAGTCTTGGACTGCCGTGTTGGTGCTGTTTTTGGCGTAATCCTCAATCTTCCTCTGCAAGGTATCCATAACTTCCAGTATTATATCCTCGAACCTCTCCTCCCTTTCCTTTTTTAAAAGGGCGATTAGTGTTTGATAGGTTGGGGCCCTTCGGGCAAGTTCAAGCCTTTTTCTTTTGATCTCTTCAACCTTTTCCACTCTAAGGTGACTAACAACCTTTTTGGCTGCGTTTACTTCCGCTATTCTGCTACACAGCCTTTGGAGAAGTTCTTTCTCAATGCTGGGCACCACAATCGCAAGCATGTTAGGATAATGTATTTCTCCCTTAAACTTTTTAACAGTCTCCCTAATTTTCTCCGTGAAATCAATTGGCTCTTTGCTTTCAATAAGCTTTCTTGCGATGCTCCAAGGCGTTAAAACCAGGATTGTGAACCGGTCTCTGTCCAGGTAGTTGATGAATTTGGGTTTACCTCTTTCGTCCACATCGACCATGGCGTCATAGTTGATGAGAACCAGTTTAGGCCTTCCAGCTTCTTCGCTTTTTTTAGCAAATTTCCCGGTTATGTTGTGGTCTGCTTCAAGCTGGTTTCTGAAATAATCTATCATCTCTTGATACTTTACTGCCCCTTCCGGAGTTCTGAACCTCGCCATTTCATCATTTTTGAAAGATTCGATTAAGTCCATTGGATTGAAGACAAAGGACATTAGGAGGTACTTTTTCTGTTCGTGTTCCACGTCGATGATTGAGGGGGATTTAGCAAGCCTGTTATATGCTTCATATAATTTAGACTTCAGGAGTTCTGTGGAGACAGCCCCAACCAGAGAGAATGATATGTCGTCTAGCGATGTGCCCCTTGCAGTTATTTCTTGTCGTGGCAACATTTCAGGCGTGCGAATGGCGTCAAGCAGCTTCAAAATGTTTGTTGTTAAGGATTTGATGTAGACTATTGGCAGCATTTTCTCTGCGAGCCTTCTACACCCCATGTCCTTTATTTCAGCAAGCGAGTCTTTACACCTTATGTATAGGCGCCCCCACTCCATAGAGTATCTTTCCTCCAGAAGGTGATTAACATCGTCGTGGCTTAGGTTGGATAGACCAATGAGGGATGCGTTTTTCCAGTCTTCGCTTTCATAAACTTTAGCTATGAGTGAGGAAGTCACCCTTAACAGATCTCTTACATGCTGTGTTTTTGGCAAGTCGCCACCTATAGTTGGTGTTAAAAGTTTCTCTGCAAAGTAACGATAGGTTGGAACAAGTGGGTACGTCTTCAGAAGCAGATTATAATATTCTTCTGCAATGTGTTCTGTGGTATATTCATTAATGACGCCCATACACGCCACTGCAACACGCTTGCTCATTTCCTCTTTACGAACTTTGTATTGAATTAGCCTTTTCAAAACTACGTCAACAGCTTCATCTTTAGTCATACGCCTAACAGAGACTATTCCTTTCCTTGAGGTTCTTTCTTTGAAGTGTTCCACGGTTAGGATTAAGTTGGCTACTGGTGGATTTTGCTTTGCAAAATCTTCCTTTAATCCGGCTAGACTATCCCATCTGTTAATGTCTTGTTGCGCAGAAGCATATACAAGCACAACCGGGGAGTGTTCTTTTATGGCATCAATGAAGGAAGTAAGGAAAATCATGAGGTTTATGAGGTTTTGGATTTGTCTGCGGTCTCCACCTTCAGCCGTTTCGAAAACGCGGGCGTAAACTTCGTCTAACAATATCAGAAAGGGGGTTGTGACACCGGTCTTCTTTACGAACTTTGCTAAATCGATGGCAGCCCTCTCAGGCTCAACTTTTTTGAGGTTTCTTATAAACCCCGCGACCTCTTTTTCAACCAACTTGTATTTTTCAATTATCCTAGCGCAGTTTTCGAATAGTGCATCGTATGGATCCATCAATTGCGGGATGGTTTTCAAGTCAAGGGCTAGGACGAAAGTTTCGTTGGCTACATCTAGCTTATAAGAACCTTCTTCTGTTAATTTCTGAACCGCATCTTCCAACACAGGCTTGCTTATGATGGTTTTCCATCTTTTCGGCACTTCCGTATATAGATGGAAAATAAGAGTTTCAAAATGTGTTTTTCCGAAACCCATCTCATGAGTTAACGATATGGTGACAGCACCTGAACCTGCTTGGAGGGCTTTGTTGACGATTTTGAGGGCGTCTATGAAGGGGGAAAGTTCGGTCATTCCTAGAAAGAGCTCGCAGTCAACGAACTCCTTTGATATGGCTGCTGTCGGCTCATATAGCTTATGTATGATTAGTAAGCCAAGGCTTGGCGCTAACCTTCCAACATAGCTTCCAACGTCAAGGTCCTTATAGGCGAAAACGAAGTCAGATGGCTCTACGACGTCACTTAAAACTGGCACTTTTTCCTCCACCATTTTTCTCACCTTGCATATATGGTTTTAAGCACGCCTTCAATGAACGGTTTCCTATACTCGGATATGGATGCACTTTCCAGCTCTTCTTTACTGGCGGTCCTTAACAAGAACATGGCGGTTGCAATAGCTTGCTTACTGAACGTCTTCTTGCTGAGAACATCCCTTCCACACCTTTCCTCATCATCTCTGATTGGCGACTCTACAATCAATTTAAGAAGATGCATAGCTTGACCAGCAACTGTTCTATCAAGGAATTCAAACTTATTCCTAATAGCTTCAAACATTTCCTGTCCAAAAAGCACCGTGTAAGCGTTCTTTTGAAGCTTCTTCACCAGCCCATACGTATCCATTTCACCAATTCTTATGCCTAAGACCTTGCATATTTTCTCGGCAAAGTCGTAATCTACAAAAGGCCTTATTCCTTCTTCGTAATATCTAGTTGAAAGCCAAAAAACCAAGTAAGCCCTAGTAATGTCGTCGGCCCCGACAATAAGTTTCATTTCTTCTTCGGATAATCCAGCCTCTTTAAGCTTCTCTTCAAGAACCCTTGAAGCTCCAAGGAATAATGCAACTGGATACAGGGATTCACGGAAAAGGTCGGAAGTCCTGTTAAACATGCGTCTGGCGATTTCCTGTTCACGAGTTTCGCCTATATACTGATTAAGCGTCTCAGGAGCGAGAACTTCACGAGATTCCAGCGCTGGGTTATGTATCCTGGTGGCTCCTGCTATGGCGCCTGCTAAGGCCATGACGTATGCTTCCCTGTCAGAGGCACCCGATACTCTAGCGCTTTTGAGGGCATCTATAACGGAGCTTGTTATTGCTTCTTTGACCTGCTCGTTGAGGATGAGTTCTTTTGGACTACGTTCTCCAACAATAATGCTTTCGCCTGTCTTCCTAGCAATTAGAGCTAGGGATGTGAAAAACGCGGAGCCGCCTAATCTGGCTATGAATCGTCCGGCCTCTGTTCTCACGTTCCAAACCTTGCTTACCATGAACTTGCTGGCGTAGAGGCCACTCAACACGGCTTCCCAAGCCTTCGGGTCGCTGTGGGTATACCATACAATCATCATACCGTCATCTTTCAGCGAGTTATAGGCTTCTGTAAAGAATTTCCACATTTGTTCTCTCCACCATTCCTTAGTAAACGATACTTCAGCAACATCTAGCTTTCCTGTTCCTCTTCTCACGATAATTTCTCCAGCACGCGGTACTATTGGTAATGAGGGGCTCCATCCCGACACTAGGCACTCTACCCTTCC
>DAOUTL010000096.1 GCA_030626685.1 Candidatus Bathyarchaeota archaeon
ATGTCTGTGGGGTCGTCGTCTAGTTTGGTCTAGGATACCGGCCTGGGGCGCTGGCGATCCGGGGTTCAAATCCCCGCGACCCCACATTTAAGCAAAAGTTAGGCAACTTACAAGTAACCAAAAGATGACAGTCGATGAAGCTATAACAATTTCGAAAAATGAAACGAAAATCGTCTTTTTTCACATAACTCCTTTATACCGTTTCATCACAGATACTTATAGGTGAACGAGATGAATCGTCTCAGCGTTATTTTGCTATTAAGCATCATCATAAGTTCCATGGCTCTGGGAGTTGTAGCAGCTGAAATGAATTATAAAATTCTGCCTTACATGCCAATTGCGATTAAACCGGAACAGGGAACCAATGAGACAACTCCTGAAATAAAGGAACTCGGGATAACCGCATTAACGACAGCTGGCATAGAGTTATTCCCGAGACCACACTTTAACTCTACGCTTCAAACAGAATTCAAGCAGGAAGATATCATGGGAATCTTCCTTAACTTTTCGTTTGTTTGGGACAAGAACATTTCATTGTTCATGAATTCCCAAGCGATAGCTGAGGTAAACGACGAATTCATCTACTTCGGAGAGAACCTATCAGCCCACCTTGTATCAATTTTGGAGAGATATATAATTCACAGGGAAAGCTTGTAGCTAACAGTGATAATATCCATTTATGGGGTGGTGGCGGCAGTAGCTCAGGAGCAAACGAAACAATCTGGCGGAAATACTATGTAAAGATCCCCCGTAGCTGGGAACCCGGAGAATACACCTTAAAAGCCCATGTAGAAGACCTTATAACAACGCTTGAGGATTCAGAGGAAACTGCTGTAAACATCTTAGTTGGCCCGCCTCTTGAAGAGCCGCATCCCACACCAATAGCGATGAAACCGGAGGACATGATCATAGGGTTGGAGGATCTGCAAGATGGCTGGACTGTTGTCTGGGAGAATCCTAATTGGACAATTCTTGAGGGTTGTATCTCGAGCTTTGAAAGGCGCTTTAGCAAAGTGGTTGGAAACTTTACGAAAGACGTTGATGTTCGCGTTATCCAATATGAAAATGTTGATGTAGCAAAGAAAAGCTTTGATGGCAGGCTGGAAGGAGCGCTTACGTCAGAAAACTATGGACACGGAAATGTAGTTACAGTGAATGTAGGAGACGATGGTTTTCTGCGTGACAGATCAGACAGACTTACTCCCGAATATAAGTCGACGACTGGCTGGTCAACGGGTTCCAGTATTACCTTCATAAAGCAGAACATTGTTGTTGTTATTTGTGCCTCATATAACGATGAAGCAGTAAGTCAAGGCACATACATAACCAACGAAGAGCTCATAGAGTTTGCCAGAATTCAGGAGGCAAAGATTTCATCATAGGTTTTACACCGGGATGCATCCTCAACACTTTTTTAGAGCGGTAAACAAAACCGTATAGGGATAAGTGGTTAGATGCATGTTGCTGGTAAAACTATAGTAGCTGCTGTGGCTTTGGCTTTTTCATGCTTTATTATAGCAAACACTTTGATTCGATCTCAGCCCATTAGCATCGTAATCGAAGATGAAACTCCTACGGTGATCCGTACACCAGTGGTGTATGGAGAAAGGGAGGTATTAACTTTGGTTATCGCTTCTTGTATAGCGGGAATCTCTGCGATGTACCTCTACTTCGAAACATCTAAGAAACCTTTGGTGGGACTCGAAAGGCAGATGACAACTCGAAAACGTATCGGATCAAGCCCGAAACTTGAAGAATTGGAAACTGTAAACACCGCATTAAGGGTCTTACGAGGACCGAGAAGAATGATTCTCGAAATAATTGTTAACAATGGAGGGGAGATGCTTCAGAAAGATCTTTACCTTGAGACAAATTTCTCGAAGGCTAAGATATCAAGGACTCTAAGGGAACTTGAACTGAGGAACATAATTCAAAGGAAACAGTATGGGAGCACAAAAAAGATTATGCTCTCAGATTGGATGAAAAAAGGGGCTACTTTTAATTCAAGAGATCTGAAAAACAGTGCTATTTAACACTACATGTGCGCGCGCTAAAGTTATGTAGAAAACCGCAAAACTGAGAAAATTAAAACAGTGTTTAAACTATCTGACCCACTAAACTCTTCTCGCCGAAGCAAGCAATTCTCTGGCATTATATCCGAAAACACTGTGTATTCACAGTTTTCAATTATTAAGCATTTGGAATCATGACAAGAGTTTAAAGTCCGCGAATAGCGCGCTAGCGCGCGCTATATTCCTCTGATGACGGGAAAACACATGATCCGCATGTTTATCTACCTCACCAATCCATTAACGACGGGTTTTATTATACTATACTTTAGAACGCAGTGTTCTAATATGTAGTACACGCCTCTCGCACCTTGCGGAATTGGACTCAAACTTTGAAGCTTCTCGGATTCATTGAAGAAGCGGGCTTAGGAGTTTTCAAGCTGAACTTGGTGAAGGTTCCCTCTGCATTAGAGAAAGTCATCGGGGGTGAGAGGCAAAAGAAGTTAATGTGAGTGAGCGTGCGCGTGTGCAGAGAGACTGAAGAGGGGGAATAGCACACGGAAAAGGGAGGATTCACATAGATTGGTTAGTGGAGAGGCTATTATCCTCAATAAAGAAGAAACTGGTTCCTTAAGGGAAAAGAGAGACTGTTAGTAAAGGCGGAAGTGTGCACGCACACACACGCACACACAAACTAAGAGTGAAGGTCCTTCAATAATGATTGATGTGGACGGTGTGAGTAAACCTAAGCTTTTCGATAGGCCTAAGTGTGAGAACCGAATTTTCAGGGGGAGGTCAAGTTATTTCTATTTCTTTTCTGGCTCCGTCAAAGTGTATCTTGTATTTGTCTAAGATGTCTCTTCCGATCATCGCTTTGATTTGCGCTTGTTCGGGTAAGTCTCGTCCGAAGACCAGAATTTTAAATTCTTCGCTTAAAAACTCGATCTGGGCGCGGTACAGTTTGACGGTGTCCTTCCCGGTTCCAGTTATCACCGTTGTGTCTCCGGCGTAGGTTAAGCCCAATTTTTCCGCGTCTTTTTCAGGGATCAGCGTTCTTCCCGCACCCGTGTCTAAGTATGCATCATACTCTATTTCTCCCCTCGAACCCTTAATCTTCACCTTCAAGAGGGGCATGCAGTTTCTGTAGGAAACCTTCAATGGGTTCCATCCCAGAAGAGATAGGTGGGAGCTGGGCAGGGCCCAATCTTTCTAAAATAGAACTTTTTGCCGGGGTATTTCTTGAGGGCTTGCTCGTAGGCCTCGTCCAGGTTCGCACCGATCCCGGCGACATCCCCTGACTCAACTTCGATGGCCACTATCTTTCCTAAGTGGGTCCTTTCCAGTTTCTGTTTGTTCTTCTCGTAGACCTCCTCGCCCTTAACAACAAGCAACGACTTCACTTTTCAACCTCCAGCTAAGCAACTGTTAACCATAAATATTAATGTTTGGCGACTTTCCAGAAGGACAGAAGTAGATTTTGATTTTTAATGTCAGAAAAAGAAGGGGTTTTGGGTTTTAGAAATGCCGACGGGCGTGTTTTCTGTCATAAACATGGGGGCATGTGGATTTCTAGCATTAAATGTTACAGCTGCAAACACAACAGACTGAAAAGAAAGGCACATCAAAGCATGGAAGCGTGCACGCACACACACAAACTTTCAGACCTTAATGGATTTTGTTCTTCCTGACTGTTTTAGCTCATTGCGAATGTGAATGAGGTTATTCCCCTAATCTGAAGGCTGAATTGGAAATCCCACAACAATATTCAAATCGAATAAAACTATTTTTGTCCGAATTATTCACCACTTATATGTGCACCTAAGAATTGATAACAGACCTTACAAATCTATCTGGTTCGTATGCCACACGCGACTTCCCTACTTTGGCTATTCCAACAATAGCAAAGAATTCTCTACGAATCCCAAGATTTAATGGTGGGGGTTCTTTGTATTTGTCAGCATATAATTTTATAGCTGCCCATTCCTGTCCTCTCGCATCTTCAGGCGTCTTTAACTCTTCCCACGAAACTTCATACTCGTCCAAATTAACAACTTCAGAAATATTACAAAAGATGATAGTTTTACCAATAGTATGAACCTCAACTTGTCCATTAATACCCTTCCAAAGTTCTCGAACTCTCCTTCTCAATTTCTTTGCTGAACCTATATACAATATCCCTTTATGGTCAAAACCTCCCAGACGGGGGATAGGGATTGGTTTCCCATTTTTTGACCGTCTCACAAAATAAACTCCAGAAACGTTACGTATGTCATTAAACTTTTTGACAGCCAAGTCTTTTAGCTTATACCACCTTATCTCTATTTTAATCGCCATTGCTATCAATTCTTAGGTGCACACATTTCCTCTATTGGCTTCCTACAAACCTAAATTTTCCTATGGACTTTTTCTGTTATTAGGCTTATGCTTTTAGCGTATTTCATGAACGCTTGATTAACTTTTGAAAAGGGCGAAGTTGAATATGACAATGACTTAGACATGTGCAAACTTAGAAAAAAGCCTTGATAGAGTTCTTTTTTTAAAAAGGATTTTAATTAAAGTCGAATTTCAGAATTTCTTTTATTTTTAAGGTTTAAAATAGTTGTTGGTGTTGCTGATTTGCCGATTTTCCAGCAGAGCGTTGACGCAGCCTTGTATGAGTGGCTTATGCGAGAGCGGAAGAGGCGGAAGGCTCGCAGTATTCAAGATGTGATTCGTCAGATTTTGCGTGAAGCAAAGGCGGAGGCTGAGAAGCATGAAAGAGCTTAATGAGAAGGTAAGCGTTATCAGTCGAATTGTGGTGCATCCGAAATATCGCACAATAGCTTAGGCGGCAAGCTTATTCGAGAGACCTTGTCTCTCGCAGGCACGCCTTACGTGGAGATGGTTGCTGTTATGGCAAAATACAACCTGTTTGCAGAGGATGCTGGAATGCAGAAAATAGCCGAGCAGCCACCAGCAAAAGAAGCCATAGCAATTGCGGAAATCCTTCAAAAGTTAGGCTTTAACATTCAGCTGTTAGGCAGCAGAAACTATGTGCTTAAAAAGCTGCAACTTATGCCCCGTAAGCACTTAACCCTGTTAAGAAATGCCGAAGAAAGGTTACACAGGCATCTGCCTAAAGACGGAAGTCGCAGAGCTGCTAAGATCCAGAGCAAAAGCAGCAAACCTTGGGCTAAACGAATACTTAACCGCCTAGCTGTTAGGACCGTCCCAACTATGTATCGGGGACCGTCCCAAACCCGCTAACCCAGCAATTAATCAGCCTCCTACAAGCTCTAAAC
>DAOUTL010000192.1 GCA_030626685.1 Candidatus Bathyarchaeota archaeon
AGCCCTTCGCCAGTTCCCTTATCAGTTAATCCTAATACTTCAGTAACGGTCTTTTGTATATGTGCAATTTCTACACATGTTTGAGTTTCACTATTCCAAGCATATCCTTCGTCGCAAGCATACTTGCAAGTTCCCGCTACCGTGCAAGCTGGATTTTCTCCTGCACATGTATTAAGACCAACGAGGCATGTGCATTCTGTGTCTGGCGGATTGGGGCATGAACAGTTGCTTTCCTCAGCCACTTCATGACTATGTGGTTTAGGCGGTGCTGGACAAGCATCTGGACTGCCACTGCAACCAGTCACAATGCTACAATGAGCATCATTAGAACAAGCAGTTTCAAATTGACATTGAGCAGTTCCACAGTTACCAGTGCAGGCTATTTCATAGTCGTAAGGGTTATGCGCAAGCTCTGGATTTTCCCTGATGTATCTGACTTGCCCGTTAATAATTATCTTCTTCCAGCCGTCACGGTTCTTCTCGTAATACGCTTTACGATTGTTAATTTCGTGCCTTTCGATACCTTTATAGGCTAATTCCATAGCCCTAATCAAGTCTAGTTCAGGGTGATTCCTAACTAAGCGCAAAGCTAACTTCTTAACGCACGACGCACATACCATTTCTAAGCACTCGCCTGTTTGACTTGTATCTTTACAGTCATCTCGAAAACGTCACCAGCATCCCAGTTGAGCGGTTCAGCCGCAAACGTCTGCCTCATAAGCATGGTTCCACCGGTGGCTGCATTAAACACTCCAACTTCCGTTATGTCGTCAGTTCCAGTTAAACCCCCGTCAACCGCTTGACTGAACGTCGCTACTAGCTGAGCCGTGTCGTTCGCAACTGCGGTTTGAACTCGTGTTCCAACACCCGCCAGCCTGCTTTTCTCTATTCCAAGAGTTGTGTCCGTAGGGTTGGGCGCAGCAGTTCCAGTTCCGATAGCTATGTAATCATACTGTATTGGGTCGGCAACATCCAATAGTATTAAAGCCGCTACGTCGGCAAAACCCAGATTGGTGAGACAGTTATGAGAGGTTCCCTTGCTTGTCCACTTCTTGATTACCTTGCCGTCTTTGTCTCTGTGAACGAACTCGATTGTATCCGCAAATCCCATATTTTCTTTACCCGTTCCATTCACCTCCTCAGCACATTTACGACGTGTTCGCCAAGTCGGCAACAGTCAATCCGAAACCAGCAAGGTCAATGCCTAAAGTCGCTATTGCCAACGGGTCGCCAGCTAAAGCTCTGCTTAACCTCACGGCGTCCAAAGCCGCCTTCAACATGTAAAGCGTGCTAATCATCTTTTGTATTGCAATAATAGCTTCCGTGTATTCGTCTGGCAACCCCATCTTTCTAGCTAATCTTAAAGCAGACCTTAAAACAGTAATCCATTTAGTCAACTGGACAGTTGCCTCTGTCATGTCCATGTTAAGCTTAACGTTGAATTCTTCTTCAACCATTATTATTTCGCCTTCTTCCTTTTCAACTCCGCAATTTCCCGCTGTAACTTGGCAATCTTGTCTTCGTTTTCCTTCACGAATAAAGCAAGTGTTTCCATGACGTTCTGGTGTGCTTCAGCATGGTCTTCAAAAGCCATAGCCATCATCTTGAGCGACTTGTCAAGTTTCTTCATCCAATGAGTCAACACGAGTTTCGTTGCGGATTGTTCTTTCTTGCTTATGTTATCACCACCTACGGCATTTGATTTAATCTTGCCTCGTTGCAATACATAAACTTTTCTGCGTTTTCGGTAGTTCTAATATACAAGTTGGGAAACGCCGCAGCAGTTAAATCTCCGCCTGAAGGCAAGTGAGTGGTTAATTGTCCATAATAAGTTCCGTTCACGTAAAACTTAGCATAACTTCCAGCAACATATCTACATTCAAACACGTAATAATATCCCGCAACTATGTTCATAAGCTCTACAAGAGAAACGTCAGTTCCATCACAAATTCTTCCATATAAAATATTATTAAGTAAATAGAATCCTACAAATTTTGTGGTGTAATCATCCCACAGAAATTTTCCTCTTCCTATGAAAGCACAAACCTGATTAGTAGAATTTACATAGAAGCATACTCTGAAAATAAAATTCTTATCCCAGCTAGGCACAGCAGTAGGTTGACTAAAATAGTATAATCCTGCATGGTCGTTTGGGTTTAGTCCGCTCTTTAGTTTTATCATTCCGCCTTTTAATACAGA
>DAOUTL010000153.1 GCA_030626685.1 Candidatus Bathyarchaeota archaeon
AACTAATATGTTAATCTTATATTGTTTGATGTGTAGTGGGCCGGTAGCTCAGCATGGTTGGAGCGTTCGGCTGATAACCGAAATGCGGAAGCACGGGAAAGGTCGAGAGTTCAAATCTCTCCCGGCCCACCATCAAAATTTTGCCTTTTCTAAAATGATCTGCTTTTTGAGTAATGCTTTGTGGTTTCTCATGTTCATTGACTTAACGTTCTTGAATAGGAGTGTTTATGTGAGAGCAGGGAGTCCTTGGAGAAAAAAGCAGAAGAGAGGATAGAAGATGGATGCTCTTTGGAGAGCAGTCATCGGGTGGTTTAGATGTTGATCAGAGATTTCCAACTTGTGGATACGGATGGAATAGTTGAGATCCTTAAACTGAATAGTCAGTATGGTTTTCCAGAGGTTGATGGATCCGAAGCCATGAAGAGGGTTAAGGCTTGCAGCGCCGCAGTTTTTCTTGTCTGCGAAGTGGAAGGCAAGGTTGTTGGAGTCGTTAGGGGCAATTATGACGGTTCAAGGGCTATAATCCATCAGCTCTCTGTTCATCCAGCCTATCAGAGGCGGGGCATTGGAACAGCTTTGGTTAAGGAGATTGTGAAAAGGTTTCGGCAGATGGGAGCGCCAACAGTGTCCGCAACAGTCATAGAAGAAGGCTTACCGTTCTGGCAGAAGATTGGATTTAGAAAAACAAAGGTCTTCCTCATGGGTAACTGGTAAAACAAATCCATTCAGTATTCTTTTGAAGTTTAATTCGCGGTAAGGATCAGTTTTTTCCCCAAAACTTCTTCGGGTACGCCTACGAAAAATCCGCATAGGAAATGGCAAACAGGTTTTTCGATCCACCATAGATTTCGGCGCGTAGAATGACCACGTGGGCTCCAAGCAGTTTGACGACTTCGTTTTCCGTGTTGAAACGGTGCGCGTAGGTTACTGTTTATATATTTGACGCTGCTCTGAAAACTCTGGAGGTCAAAGATGTTAGCGGTTGAAGTTAAAGGCTTGGTTAAAGACTACGGAGGTTTCAGGGCTCTTAAAGGAGTATCGTTCAACGTGGATGAGGGAGAGATATTCGGGCTTATAGGGCCGAACGCCGCGGGTAAGACGACCGCCTTGAGGATAATATCAACCCTCCTGCGGATAACCTCCGGATCCGTGAAGGTTTTTGGGTGTGACGTGGCCGAGGAAGCAGATCAGGTTAGGCGGTTAATAAGCTACCTGCCGGAAGATGCTGGGGCCTACAAAAATCTTACAGGTAGGGGTTATCTGGAATTTATCGCTGCTTTCTTTAAAGATGGCGACGGGAAGATGGTTGAGAGGGGGATGGAGATAGCGAGTCTGGGGGAAAGAATTGACGATAAGGTAGACACGTACAGCAAGGGAATGATGAGGCGCCTCTTGGTCGGAAGAGCCTTGATGGTGAAGCCGAAGCTGGCCATATTGGATGAGCCCACCTCTGGGTTAGATGTGGTGAACGCTCAAGAGGTGAGGAGAATAATTAAAAGATCGGTTAAGGAGGGAGCCACTGTTTTGTTGTCTTCGCATAACATGCTTGAAGTGGAATTCCTGTGCGAACGTATTGCCCTGATAAATGATGGAGAAATAGTTGAGGAGGGAAGCCCTCTTAAACTGAAAAGGAGGTATAAGGCCAGCAATCTTGAGGAGGTGTTTACGGAGGTGGTTAAATGAGTGACTTTGGCAACATGGTAAAGAAAGAAGTGAAAGAGCTACTTACGCTTCAGACCATAATTCCTATGCTGGTCATGACGCTTATTTTTGCTGGAATGGGAAGCATGATTGGAGGGATCAAAGAGGAGGCGATGAAAAAGCCGGTTATAGGGGTGATAAACGAGGACGCTGGTCCTTTATCTGAAATGGCTACTGCGGTTCTCAACGCTCAAGCGGATGTTGTCTATTCTTCCACAGGCGGAGCCGACTTACAGGAGGCATTGGAACAAGTGAAGGAAAAAGATGGGGTAGCGTTGCTGGCAATCCCTGAGGGCTTCAGCGAGAGCATATACCAAAACAGTCCGGGGGAGATACGTGTTCATTGGATAATGAAAGGCGCAGGGATAATGGACTCCATATCCACAGGGATTGTTGACGTGTTGATTCAAGTCATTAATCATGAGATATCTAAGGAGCTTATTGAACAGGGCCATTCCGTTGATCCTGAGATAGCTTTGAATCCGACAGTAAAAAATGAAACGACCATTTTTAAAGGGAAAGAGATGAAGGGGCTGTCCCCGGGAGCGATAAGTGGGATGTTGCAGTCGCAGTCCATAACCATCCCAATGGTCATGATGATGATAATAATGATGGCTGGCAGCACCGTTATATCGTCGATGGGGATGGAGAAGGAAAATAAAACCCTAGAAACATTGCTCACCCTTCCCATAAAAAGAAGCTCTATAGTGGCCGGTAAAATCGTTGGGAGTGCCGTCGTAGGGCTGTTGATGGCTGCAATATACATGTTCGGGTTTGGATATTACATGCAGTCTTTTCAAGCAGGGTTAGAAATAAACTTGGCAGATTTTGGACTGACGCTGGGGATGCAGGACTACGTGTTGGTTGGGATATCTTTGTTTGTAACCTTGCTAGCGGGGTTGGCACTGTGCATGGTTTTAGGAACCTTCGCAAAGGACTACAAAAGCGCGCAGACTCTCATCCTCCCCATAACAGCTCTCGCCACGATTCCTATGTTCCTGATAATGTTCAAGGACTTTGACACCCTACCCATATTGTTGAAGGCTGTTTTGTTCGCCATACCGTTTTCCCACCCGATGATGTCCATGAGGGCCCTCTTGTTTGATGACTACTTGCTTGTGCTGAGCGGCATTGTCTACGTCACGTTGTTTGCGGCGGCGACCGTAGCCTTGGCGGTGCACATCTTCAAAACTGATAGGCTGCTGACGGGAAGGACTGGGAAGAAAAAAAGAGGCACATTCTTCTGGTGGAGAGGTCTAAGACGCAATCTTAAGCGTGACAACAAAAGGTAAAATCCTATGAAGGCACTCTTGAGGTTAGAAGAAGATGAAAAACGCGTTTTCAGGAAGTAACTATGAAAAACTCCAAAAACATTTTTCCATTTTTTAACCGGGTGGAAGTCGAAAAGCTGAAATTTGACTTGTTATATATTATTGTTTGGTGACTTGTATGCCCTACTATGTTCTCCTGTCTAATTTGACGGATCATGGATGGAAAACCGTTAGGGAAAGACCTGAGAGGATTAAGGAAGTTAACAAGGAGCTTGAAGCTTTTGGTGTTCGGGTGGTTAGGCAATACGCTGTTTTGGGACCATACGATTTTGTGAATATTGTGGAGGCTCCGGACAATGAAACCGTTGCCAAGGCTTCTGTTGAACTTGGTTCTAGGGGAACCATTAAAATTATAAGTATGGCTGCGATTCCCATAGACGAGTTTATAGCTGCGGTGAAGAAAAGCTAAACTTTCAAAAATTCTCCCT
>DAOUTL010000063.1 GCA_030626685.1 Candidatus Bathyarchaeota archaeon
CCTTCTGCTCTAGCTTTGGCTTCAAGCTTATTAAGAATACGGTTATGAGTCGTTATTGAGTCACATATTTCACACCCTTTTCCAGCGTGACTTTGACTGTGGATGTGTTTAGGTAGATTACTTGTGGATGTTAATTCCTCCGCTACAGCTTCGGCGGTGTCGGCTATTATTTGAAGCAGTATGGGAATCCCTTCATCATCTAAGTGTTTCCAAAGTTTTATGATTGCCTCCTTCTGCTGTTGGGTGATGATTTGGTTTGTTGTCATGATGGTTTTCAAGAAGTTTCTCTCACTGTTATTAGTAAATCTTTAACTCTAGTGTCGTCAAAGTTTGTTTCTGCGATATCGCTTGCTTCGGCTTCTGCCATTTCAATATCATCAACTTCTATATCAAATTCAAAAAATACTTTAAATTTTTTCATAATATATTTGCTTCTTTAGCGCACTTAGTACAAACTTTCTTTCCGTTCAGCTCGTATAGTGTGTACTTTAGATTCTGTCTACTTGGGTAAATTCTGGTAGCACAGCCGTTATCACATTTAACATCGAATTTGTACTTATACTTGAAGCCATTAGTTTCAATGCCTGTCACCTTCTTAACAGCTTCCTGAGCATCCTTTTTTGTTTTATACAGGTCGTGGCACTCAATCTTAAAATATCCGCCACACTCAACTACTTTCAGGTTCATCATACAAACAGGATATAAAGTATCAACGCTACAGCAGGTGTAAGCCATAACCACCAACGCTCGTTATCTGTTTCTTCTATCTCTAGGTTTGAGAATATCTCAGTATTGTCTAGTAGGTTGTTGAATTTATTTTTCATGTTAAATATATTTAAAGATTTTAACCATCTGTCTCCATGTCAGCATCACTTCCCCTCTTGAGTTGTACTTCACTGGCTTCACTCTGTTTTTAATCGTTAGGTTCTTTACTGCTCGGTCACTTCTTTGGGTCAGGATTGGTAGCTTCATAATTGTTATTGCTTAAACTGTTACTCCTTTATAATACCGTATACAGTTAGGCTGTCCATAGAGCAAAAAGGATAACTGGGGATAAGTTATCCAGCGTTAAATGAGGCTAGTAGAACTTTAGGTTTTTTGTAGTAGGTGGTTTCTCCTACTTTTACAGCGGTTACGTCTTTAGGGTCGTTTACCCAGCTACTATAGTTGTAGTCTGATTCTTCTTTAGGTAGCTTATCTTTACCATTAGGGTGCATTTTTTTGGCTTCTTCTCCTGATTTAGCAACTACGATAGCTGAGTCGTAGGTGTCATAGCCGTTGTTTTCTGTTTGTGTTATTTTGTATATGTTCATGATTACTTGATCCGGTTAAGCTCTTCTATTAATTCGCTTTCTCCCCAGCAGTCGAAGTCTTGTCTCTTACCAATGAAGGTGTTGGCATGGGTGAACCACTCTTGAGGGCTTTGTCCCGATAGGTAGGCGTCGTAAGCGTCGGGGATGTCGTCGTGGGCGAGTCCTGGGTGGTCTTGGTGGAATTGTGCTTCTACGTAGCGTTCAAATTTAGTCATGTTCGTATTTTTTACAAGTTTCTATTAATTTGTCTGCCCACTTATGGGCTCTCTTAAATATATGTTCATCTGATTCGAATGGGAATCTGTTGAAGAACTTTATGTCTATACAGGTTCTGTTTTCTCTTGAGACATCTGCTGAGATTTGCCCCATATCCATAGCAACTTCTTTTATGTATTTAGTCATAAACTTTTAGATGTACTTTACATACTTGTAATATTTCGATAATTCTTTCCCTTGTGGTGTTTCTTAAATTGGATGTGATCATCGCTATGATGTTTAGCTCTTGCGGAGTGTATTCTGTTGTGCTTAATGAGGTTGCTTTTTCTATTTCCTCTATACTATCTATCTTAAAATCAAACATATTTTGGTAGGGTTATAATTGAGTCGTTAAATTTTGGTGGATAGAATAAATCAGGGAAGCTTGATACGTCGTCGGTCATTTTACAGTAAGGGCAGGTTAGTTCTTCTACTTTTAGTTCATGTCCAAAGGTTCGTCCGCAGTTACCGCAGGTGACTATATTCAGTTCTTTAGTCATAACGCTCTCCGGTTATTAGGTATTTGTACTCGTCAGCTATTAATCCTTCCTTGATTACCTCATCACTGCTTAGGTACTCGTAATCCTCCTGGAGGAGCTTGTGGAGCTCTCTACAGTCTCGATCTCGGTCTTCTTCGATTATTTTTTCTAGGTCTTCGGTTTCCCAGTCTAGCTTCTTCTGCTCCTTCTCGGTTAGGGTGTCGTAGTACATGTCGTGTTCGATTTCGAAGTAGCGGGTGTTCTCGTGGCAGTAGTGGCTGGACATGCTGGTGGTGTGGGTTGATCCTAGGATCTGGTCCTTCTTGGCCCATTTGGTTACTGTGGGGAACTTTGTCATTAGCTTGTTTACCTTCATGTACTTCAGGACGTCTAGCTTGGCGTCGAAGGAGGCTCCGTCGCCTTGGCAGTAGGATAGGGAGAAGAAGATATCCTTGATCTCTAGCTCCCAGCCTTGTTTTTCTAGTTTTTCTTGGAAGTCTTCTATTATGTGTTCGTACCAGGGGTAGTCTAGGCGGTATTCGCTTTCTTGTTCCTTTTGTATTACTTTAGCTTGGACTTCCTTGGTTAGTTCTTCGAAGTCGTAGACTTCGTGGGTTACGGTTATTTTTTCCATAATTTAATTAGGGGTGTTTTCGCTGATAAGCTTTTCGATGAGTTCTTCGGCGGTGATGGTTAAGTCTTGTTCTTGTAGCCAGTCTAGGACTGTGTGGAAGTCAGTTGAGTTCATACAGCTTCTTCATTTATACTGATAATCTCCCTTACGATTACTTCTTGGCTGTGGTCCATGTAGTTTTCGGCGTAGGTTACTGCTTGGTGGAGGTCTTCTTTCTTGATCGTAGTCACGTCTTTACCGTTAATTATTATGAAAGTTTTCATGGGTGATTTCGGTTATGGTTAAGGGGATGTTTGGGTATAGCTCGTTACCGATAACTATTGCGTCACTTGCGTTGTTCGCTACGATGTCTTTGGCGATGTCGCTTTCTTCGCTTAGTAGTCTGAAGTACATAGGGTTTTAGTTAGTTATTAGGCCCCTCTGAAGGGTGCTGATGCGTTTCGTCGTTGTAGTAAGCCATAGGTTTATAAATTTCCTCGAGTTATGATAAATGGGTCTGTTTCGTCATCTCTTCGGTATTGTAGTAGGTATTCTCGTCTTGTATGGTCATCTTCTTCAGCGTCTAACCAGATAAGTTCGATGTCTCCGATTATGTTTGCTCCGATCTTGAAGGTTACGTTGATTTGATCTTCGAAGTCGCTTCTGACTTCTGTTTTTAAGTGACTCATAGTTTAATTATTAGGGCCTTCGGCCGGGTGGATATATGTTTCGTCGTTGTGGGCTTGGCGTTCTTCTTTGTATTCGTCTTGATAGGTTTTGTATTTTACTGGGTTTTTCTTTTGCCAGTTTCTTGCTCTGATTGTTAGGCAGTGCTTACAAAATGAGTTCATGTATTTTACTCCTGATTTGTTGTAGTTCTGTCTTGGCGAGAATTCGGTGATGGGTTTTTCTAATTTGCAGTCTCGGCAAGTTTTAGTTATTGTCATCGTTAGTTAGTGTTACATAAGGGCTTTGATAAACCATTTCTTGGGCTTCGGTGTTTAGTTCAGTTAAGGCTCGGATCCTGGAGGTTTCCATAAACTCGGCTTTGGAGTCGTTGTAGATCTCTTCGGTACGCTTTTCTACTAGGCAGGTGAAGGGACAGTCTTCGGTTACTGTTTCAGTTACTGTTATGGTTTTAGGTTCGCTTACTACTTCGGTGTCTACGTAGATTAGAGCTATTACTAATGCTAGTGAGATTATTAGGTATGGGATTAAGTCTTTCATATTTCTTCTCTGGTTATTGGGTAAAGTTCTAAGTTAATAAGGGCTATTTCTCGTCCTTTCTTTAGTTCTCGTCTTACGATTGCTTCCATTCCGTTCTCTTCGATGTCTTGCCCTATTGCATTAATGGTTATTTCAGCAAGGTTAGCTTCAAGTCTTGGGGCGGTGTCTTCGGGGCATACCAAGTTGTCTGGTAGGTTGCTGTACTGGACGTTAGGTTCCTTGGTCTTGTTGAAATGTTCATCGGTGTAGCTGTAGAAGGCTTTGGCTCTCTGGATGGCTCTGGTTCGTGCTTTGTCTATGTAGTGTTGGAGGTGTTTCATATACGTCTTAGGATTTCTAGTTTGTAATCTAGTTCTTTTTTGTTCTTTGCTATGAAGTCTGGGTCCTTCCACATTGGCATGTCTCGTGGGGTATGTATTTCAGTGAAGTAGGTTTTGTTGTATTCCACCACTTCTGCCATTTCTTCCTGGCTAGTGCGCTGGAGCTGTCCGCAGGTCGAGCATTCGTATAGGGTGGCTTTTACCATGTTGGTGTTCCTATTCTCGTAGATGGTGCCGTCTACGCTTTCTGCCAGTGGGTAGCGCATGGCTTGGTACATGATTGAGATGGTCTGTTGTGGTAGGGGTGAGTGCTTGATGGTACATTCCTTGTCGTATGGGCAGGGGATGAAGTAGTTCACGTTTGGCTGACCATGAGAGGTTGTGATGTTCCCGTGGATCACTTCGAAGTTTGGTGGTAGGAACAGTTTGAAGCTGGGGTTGAATTCTTTTCTTGAGGCTAGGTTGTTTTGTTTTGCTAGGATGTCCTCGTCCGGGAAGGGGAAGCGGAACATCGTTACGTTGTCTGTGAGCAGTGAGGCGAAGCTTTGGTTGTCATCGTCCCTAGCGTTCAGTAGAGCGAGCTTAACGGCCTCGTCAAGGCGCATGTAGTACATGGTCTCGCAGGTGCCGATCTTGTTTCCTTTGTAGTATTGTCCCATATTAGATTGGTTTTATTAGTTTTTTAATTGTTTTTTTAAGATACGCTACGTCCCATTCGTCATCCAGGTCTACGATCACAACCATGAAGAGTACGGAGATTGGGAGAGTTACTATTCGGAAAGGCCAGGATATGAGTCTTTTAATTATTTGTAATGTTCTCATTATATTAATCCTCTAGAATAAATTTGATGGCTCCGGTTATGCAGCCGTTTTCGGCATCTTGTTGTTGCGGGGTCATTTTGTCCCATACTTCTAGTAGGTTCTTGGTGTCGTACTTGTCTCGGTTGGCTACGTTGTACATTACTCCACCAAAGGAGTCCTTGAGGATCTGTTGCATTACTGGGTGGTCTTTGATGTTAGTTTGTGTGTTAGGTGTCATAATTATATTGTGAAGGCGGTTATGTCGAATAAATCGGTTGTGTTTTTATAAACTCCTGCTTCTACTTTTATCCAGTCGTCTGGGATGTCTTCTTTTTTTACGTTGTGTAGGAAGACAGAGGGGGAGTGCTTCTTGGCCCATTTTGTTTGTTGCAGGGCGCTTAGGATTCTTAGGATTGTTTTAGTCATTGATTATTTTAATTATTTTAGCTTCTGGCTTCCAGGTTCGGTGTTTGATTTTTCTTTCTAGTTGATAAGTGATGGTTTTGTCTTTTTGTACTCCTCGTACCCGGACGGTTTTGTCGGGGTCGATGTAGGTTATGTGGATTCCGAAGGGCATAAGTTTAGGATTACTTCCATTCCTCTGATATAGCCTTGTTCGAAGCCCATGTCAAAGTCGTCGCCTTCCCAGTCACAGCTCATTATGATGTCTGCTATGGTGGCATCTTTTTCTTGGATACCAACTTCCATGTCGCGGTATTGTGTTAGCTCCTCGAGTGATTCCTTGTGGTCCTTGATGGCTTTTATTATTTTATTTCGCATAATACTACTACTAGCGCTTCTGATAATCCGTTTGGGTAGATGTCTACTGTTTCGTGTCCTTCTTGGAAGAGGGTGTCTCTCAGTTCTTTAGCTTCCTTGATTTGTTCCTTTGTTTCGTAGTCTACGGTGTAGACGATTTCTTTTTTAAGAACCATATCTTATGAGGTTTTT
This sequence comes from Candidatus Bathyarchaeota archaeon, assembly GCA_030626685.1. Taxonomy (GTDB): domain Archaea; phylum Thermoproteota; class Bathyarchaeia; order Bathyarchaeales; family Bathycorpusculaceae; genus DAOUTL01. The sequence continues at coordinate 5,960 of DAOUTL010000063.1, forward strand.
AAATTTGGATAATAATTCCCGGAGGGGGTAGCCTTGGTAACATTGGGTTATTCTTATGTTGTCCTTGGTGGCGTTGCAGATTACTGACCCTTCGTTGTTTCTGTAGTAACTCATGAGGCCATCGGTAGCGTAGCGACAGGTGGTTATTTGCATAATTATTTTATTAGTTGCTTTTTCCGCAGTCCTTGTTCTACTTCGCGCTCGGGCTTTAGCTCGAGCGCGGGGTTGGGGTTCGGGGGTTTCGCTGTGGCGAAAGGGCCGAGAACTACCCCCGTAGGGGGCAGCGCTCCACCGATGTGGTTAGAGCAAGCTACGCAGTAGCTTGCGTCTTTACTTCACAATCTGGAAGATTGCTACTGAGATAGCTCTGGCTCTGGTGGTTTCCATTGCGAAGCGTAGCTCGTGGGTTACTCGGTCACGCCATGTAGCGTAGAATACGTTGCCGTTGTTTGTGATAGTCATATTATTTAATATCTGCGGTTAAGTCGAAAGCTGGTAAGTGAAGTTTGTTATCTTCGTCGATAGTACCAATGTCATGCCAGAAGGTCTTCTGGGCGTTGGTGGTCTTGTCTACGTAGTTTTCAGGTAGTGAGACACGGTATGTTGGTAACGGCTGTTTGTTTTCGTCGGTCTTCGGGAATACTTGAGCCTTAAGATTAAAAGCGGGGATGTGTAACTGCCGACCTTGCGGGAGGTTACTGATAGGGTCAATGAAGGTTGTGATACGTCCGATAACGTGTCCGTTACGGAGGATGTTGTTAGTGGTTATCATGATGTTATATTTTGTTATAGATGTTAGATAATGATTTGTTACGTGTTCGCCCCGCAGGGCGAAAATTTTTTTTTTGAAATAGGGGTTATTCGCACTTCTCGCATTGTCCCATTACTCCGCCATTTGGTCCTATGATTGTTATTTTGACGTTTTCTTTATTGCAAAAGTCGCAGGTACCAATTGTTATTTGGCTTGGTCCGTAGTTGCACTGGTCGCATTGTCCGCATTCGCATATATACTCGTCCATAATGTTTTAGATGTTAGATGTTTTCGATAAGGTGGTGGCTACTTTTCAGAATTGCTCGGTACTAGGCTTGATTCGCTTGCATTTACTTGTCTTTTTCTTTTCTCCGTCTGGTGGTTGCTACTCGAGATAAGTCTGTAAATGATTGGCTGATTTCTTTAGTTCGTGGTGGTGTCTGGCTTGCCGTTCTTTTATTGCAATTGTGAATTGTAGGTGAAATAAATTAAATACTCCCGCTTTTTCAGTATGGCTAGCTGTTATAATACTCTAGCTCTTTGCCTGTCGGCTATTTTCCCCCACGCTTGTTCGCTTTGGCGTGTGTATATATCGTATATATATAC
>DAOUTL010000154.1 GCA_030626685.1 Candidatus Bathyarchaeota archaeon
AAGCTCTTTCTCTTTAAAGTTTGTGATAATGTTTCCGAAACCGTCTATATGGATGATTTCGCCTATCGACACGTCTTTTCTCCTAGTTATTTTCGCGAATTTTGGTGTCACAATTTTGTGGATTTCTGGTCCGAATTCCGATGGTGGTGTTCCACTTGCTAGGTGGGCAGCCGCTGGTGCGAAGATGTCTCTTCCATGAAACGTATTGGATATTTTTGGAAGCATTAGCTTTGGATTTGCTATTTTGTAAGCGTGTTCTATGCTTTGGCTTTCTGCTGCGAGGATTAACACACCGTTGTCTGGTCCAATAAAATAGCTTTGCTTTGTCTGGATGAGTATGGCTTTACGTTTTGCTCCAACACCGGGGTCGATAACTACCACGTGAATTGTGTCTTTTGGAAAGTATGGTGATGCAGCAGCTAATGCGTATGCGCCCGTTCTTATGTTGAATTTTTCTATCTGATGTGTTATGTCAATAATTGTTGCGTTTGGACTTATGCTCAGTATAACGGCTTTCATCTCTGCTACATAGGGGTCTTTCAATCCAAAATCTGTCGTTAGTGTAATTATGGGGCTTGGCATGTTGATTTCAGTATGGTTTTTCTTCTTCTTGTGTTTTTTGCTCTGCCGCAGCTGCATTCTCTAAATAGGCCTCTTTCATCCTTTCTAATTCTTTTTTCTTCTTTTGTTTTCTCCTTGAGTGTATGTCAAGCATAAGCATCAAAAGGTATGGTATTAACAGATAGATCACAGCGAGAAAGGGATTACGAAACAACACCGCCAGACTAAATATTTGGTCAATTGGTTTGCCTCCATAAATGGTTAGTGCGTCCTGAATCACAAAGGCAACGAATGTTAATGTTAAACAAACAAAGGACTGAATAAGCACGCTTCTTTCTTTTCCAAGGATAACCGATGGGATAACAGATGATAGGACGAAAACCCACGCGAAGGCATAAATGAAAACTATCATATCCATTCGGAAGGTTAACCATGCACCCACTGAAGGCCAAAAAATCTTAACATAGTCTATAACAGTTGTGACCGCTGTTTGGGTGAACAATTGATAACTGATCATCATACTCCAAGCAACAGAAATGTACAAGGGTGTTACTAGGGCTGCTTTTCCCAAACTCATCCCTCCGCAGTACTTATTAAGCACTTATTAAACTGTCTCATATCTTAAGGTTTACGCTACCGTGCTCTCTATTCATAAACCATACCAAACAGCTAAAATAAGCGATAATATTATTCAGTAAAGTTCTGAAACTGGAAGCTACAATACATGGAAGGAATGCAAAGTATGCGAAAGGGCAAGAAACTGACAGTCAAAGATGTGGCTTTAACGGTATGTTTTACAGCTTTGTACGCGAATTTCTGTTTCTGGCCAGCTTTTCCAATAGTTGGCTTGCAAAGTAAAGCCATAACTTTAGCAGCAATCATGGCACCGATAATCGGGATACTTCTTGGACCATATTTAAGCATGTTGTCCACATTTTTAGGCGGGACAATTGGATTTTTTGCCGGTCATTTCTCTACACCAAGTTTTGTATCAGGCATTGTTGCAGCGGTTTTCGCTGGGATGATATACACGGGTAAGCGAAGCATTTGCACTTTCACATATTTCTCACTTCTATTCTTCTTCGGGTTTTACCCTTTCATTGGACCGGTTTGGCTTTATCCCCCATTTATGTGGTTTCAGATAATCGGTTTTCTAATTTTGGTCTCGCCATTGCAGTCTATGGCTTCAAAGAATATGCGGAACTCTGATGATAATCTAAGGTTTTTACTTGCTTTTTTCACTGTTTCTTTAACATCAACTTTAGCTGGTCAAATCGCTGGTTCTCTTACCTTTGAAATCATTTCTCCTCTTTTCATCGCAGACGTTGGCGCTTGGACAGTAGGATGGCAACTTCTAACATGGGTCTACCCAATAGAACGAATAATTATCACGTTAATTGCAACTTTCACCGGAGTTTTCCTCTATAAAATTTTGACTTTTGCAAATTTAATGTCCTTTATTGATCGTGCAAAATAATCATAAAACGTTTAGAGCTTTAAGGCACTCTCCTAATTTCTTCCATTGATGATTTCACGAGTGTTTGAATGTATTCATAAAAACGCATTCGTTTGACGGAATCATCATGTCTGCAGAGCCATAAACACCTTCATCGAAAACGACAGGAGCATCTTTAATCAAAACTATTGGCGTCTTTTCAGCTACCTCGCCCATTATCAAATGTGCTGCAGATGCTAAATCATTCGCAATGGCATGTCGTGTAATGACTAATGGCTTTCCAAAAATATCTTTTTCTCCTCTACAGTCTGTTACGGGTTTGAATCCGGCAACTGCTAAAGCCAAACCTGTTGTGCCAAGCCTAAGTGGTGTTAAACCACTGTCAACTATTAAAACAGCGGTGCGCTGGCCTGTCTTCCGCATGATTTCTTCTCTGATGCGTTTTGCACATTCTTTAGCATTTTTTGACCATAAAACTACGGAACCTGCAGGCGCGTTTTTGTTGTCTATTCCTGCATTTGCAGTTAAAACTCCATTCTTAAGTGTTAAAACAGCCTTTTCAACTCCTCCGTAAACTTTGTCTGCTTCACGTAGAATCAGCTCGGCGAATTCTGGTTTCAGCGAAAACTTTTTTGCAAGCTCTTTCGCCTTATCTGAAGGTTTAAAATCACTTAGCTTAGCCACGCATCCTTCAGCGTATGCCACAATTTTCGAAGTTAAAGCTAATACATCACCATCTTCCAGCTGCAAGCCTTGCTCTTTCAATGATTCAAGAATCACTTCAACTATGCTATCGCCAGTTTTAACAATCCTCGTTTTAACCGCGTAAAGCCTCATAATTTTCACCCAGCATGCAAAACTGAAATAAAAATTACTTCATCTCCATCTTTGAGCATGGTTTCTAACCCGTTCAAGATGCCGATTTCCTTTCCATTCACGAGTATGAGCGTGTTAGGTCTTGGGTCTTCCAGTTCAGGGTCAATTAATACCCGTTTAAGCCTAGGCATCTCCTCAATAATTTTTTCTATGGCGTCCTTCACCGAAACTGCCGCGTTTCCGAACTTGACGATAAGTTTATTTTTGCCTGAAATACCACGGAAAACCCCGAAAAACCTCACAGTTATTTCCATTTCTCATTCTCCTCTAACTTTATAGAACCACTATGACAGAAACATCGTTAACATTCGTGCCGGTGGGTCCTGTGAAAATAAGGTCGCCAAGTCTTGAAAAGAAGTCGTAGGAATTGTTTTCAGCTAGGAATTCCTCGGGGTTCAGCTTCATCTTCGCTGCTCTGGTCAAGGTTTTTCCATCAGCGATGGCTCCTGCAGCATCTGTTGGTCCGTCCACGCCGTCTGTGCTTAACGAAGCGACAACAACGCCGTCCAT
>DAOUTL010000204.1 GCA_030626685.1 Candidatus Bathyarchaeota archaeon
ACCGTGTTACACTGCGATGATTGCATCACTTATCATGTTATCCGTTGTGTGCAGGAGGGTGTTTCTGACGCGGAGTTTTTTGAAGCTTTAAACGTTGCACTGATTGTTGGGGGGTCAATTACAATACCGCATTTACGTCGGGCGGTGGAGATACTTGATCAGTGTAGAGAGAAACAGGGAAAAGGTGAGTCTATTGAAATTTAGTGCACGCGCAAAGATGCAGAAAGAGATTAAAGTAAACGCTTATGTGTCGTATAAAGACGTCTTGCGGAGAGTAAGCCTAAAGGAAGGTGGATGTATGAAGAAAAAGAGAGAATTGCCAATTTTCCTCTTGCTTATTGAAAAAATAAGAGAGATTGTTAATAGCAAACTGGATAAGGATGGAAAACTTAAGGGCGTCTGTAAATTGCTTAGGGATAACGTTTCCCATTATGATTGGGTTGGTTTCTATCGTGTAGACAAGACGAGGGGAAATGAACTTATACTTGGCCCTTTTGAAGGAAAACCCACAGAACATGTTAGAATACCGTTTGGTAGAGGCATATGCGGTCAGGCTGCAGAACTTAGAAAGACGTTTATTGTACACGACGTTTCAAAAGAGACAAATTATCTCTCATGCAGTGCAAAGGTAAAATCTGAAATTGTCGTACCAGTCTTTAAGAACGGAGAAATTGTCGGTGAACTCGACATAGATTCTCATACTCTTTCACCATTTACTGACGAGGACAGGGAGTTTCTTGAGAAGATATGTGAAATGGTGTCCAAACTTCTTTGAGGCTTTAAAAAGAAGTTTAATAAATGCATAGTTGGAATCTGGATGAAACCCGTTGTGGAATCAGATGGCGACGAAACGATTTCAGACATCTTCCTGAGACTCCAATAGGAGGTTCCACTCAGAGGACCTGAAAAGTTAAACGCAGAGAGGGAAGCGACGAGGAACACAGTATTTGGACTCTCCAAGAAAAAATCTCTATAGCAAATAAGTGGGCCCGGAGGGATTTGAACCCTCGACCAACAGGTTATGAGCCTGTCGCTCCAACCAAGCTGAGCTACGGGCCCGCTTCGTTTATGTTCATTTAATATTGTTCTTTTAAATTTAATTTAAACGTTTTCTGCATTTTAAGCTATTCGTAAAAGTTTTTTAAAAGGTGTTCTATGCTAAAATAATGTTTGGAGGGAAGCGTGTATGGAGTTGAGGGTTTTCACTTTGCCTACTTGTTCAGCCTGTCCCGTGGCTAAGATGATTGCTTTCGAGGTTGCGCAGAAGTATGGTGTTGCTTGTAGAGTTGTTGACATGGCGACGGAGGAAGGGTTGAGTGAAGGGTTAGCCTATCGAATAATGAGTGCTCCAAGCATCGCCATAGACGAGGAGGTCGTAGTTAGGGGTCGGCTTATCTCAAAGGAGAAGCTTGAGGAAGAGGTGAGGGAAAGACTGGAGAAACGGGGGGAGCAGGTCTCTTCCGAATAGCTTAAACACGTAAAGCTTATCCCTTTTACAGGTTTATTCTTGTTTGAGAGAAAACCTTTGTCGGAAATCAAGAAAGTCTTCATTGTGTTTCACTACACGGAAAAAATAAAATCAGATCTAATCGTGGCTGCTGGTCTTTTAGAGGCTTTGAACAGCATGGGAGATGAGGAAATTTTGGGTGCTGAGGGTCTTCTGGTTGCGTACTTCAAGACTTTGATTGGGGAGGTGAACATTGCCGTGAATGCTTCTGAGGTTCAGGGCTTTAAAGAAGTTAATGTGAAGCTTGAGGATGCCATTCAGCAGACGAAACAGCACAATTATGCCAGTGCTTCGAAACTTGTTTCTGAGGCAATTTCTATTACGACTACAAAGGGGCATTCGGCGGCTCAAACCTTAAGG
>DAOUTL010000103.1 GCA_030626685.1 Candidatus Bathyarchaeota archaeon
AAAGTAGCAGTTCATCCGCTGCAAATTGGGAATGGCGTACGCGTTATTTTTTCTCGTAGGTAAGTGTTATCTTTTTATCCAACCCGTCAGTCTCTGAAGAGGACTCCTCTTGGGCATTTTAAAGAAGTTTCTGTCAAACTTTGGATTGAAGTTTGGATAGTTCTTTTTTAACATCTTGATAGCCTCTTCCAGAGTTTCTTCTTTTGACTTTCTCCTCAACAAATCTCTTCTTCTCCAGGCATTGTAGTAAAGCCTAAGTCTATTTTGGGTCGATCCCTTCGAGCCCTTAGGTATATGCTCTAACTCCGACTTCACTATCCTCGCCATTTCTTCTCTTTTCATGTTATCATCAAATTATTCATATTACTACGACTATATTTAAATTACATTCGCTTCTTAATGGGCATTCAGAGTAGAGTAGTTTAACCTTACAGTAATTCTTCCCCAGTTTGTCTATCAACGCGCAGGGTATAATCGTAACGCTCTTTTAATCCTCTAATAACTCTCTGATAAGTCTCAACGCATAATCTTTTTAAGCGATCTATTCCGTTCCCGTTTGTTAAAACACACCAATCAACATTCCCAGCGCACGCTTTCTCCACAACACCGTGCTGTACGCAATTGGTCGCTTATTTCATTTTTAGCTTTTTCTTCGCCTCAATCTTCTCTAAAGTCTCTTCCGCTGCCTCTTCGCATGCGCCACGAACTACGCTCATAATTATTATTTGAGTAAACTAACTCTCTCGCTAATTTAGCATTGTAATAACACGCGCTTTGCAATGTTTTTACTTTTGAATTTAACTTGTACTTTGTTCGCTTTTTCGCCAACATTGCTTCATTTATTTTGTTTAATAAATCAGCTGAGCGCATGTTCTTATAATTACAAGTTAGTGTTTCTTGATCTATCATCTCCAAGAATTCTAGGATCTTATTGTCAGATGGCGGTACGAAAGATGAAATCGCGCCTATCAAAGCTATCATAGGCACATGCATTGCGGCGGCGAAAATCAAAGAATGAAGCCTCATTGAAATGACCAGATCTGACTGCCCTGTAATCGCCATTGCCTCTTCTGGTGAACACTTCTTCACGATTAGCTTGATCCTCTCGTTGTTTTTCACCATTTTCATTATCTCCACCGCCATTCTTCTGTCATCATCATAGGTGGAAGTTGACATGGGTAGAAAAATCACATCAGCATGAAAATGGTCTACAAGATAATCGCAGGCTTCAGCTAATATCTGCTTAAGTCTTGAAGACTCTCCGTCGGATCCAGCCCAACGCCGTAGACATATAACTGCTAACAGTCGATCTTTAGTGATGCCTTTTCGCGCCAGCATCCTAATTGCTGCATCAGGTTTTAGTGGTTGCAAATTAAGAGCAGGATCAGCAGTTACGTAAATGGATGGTTTGACTATTCCCGCAAGTTTCAACACCTTTTTTGACCTGCTACCTCTAACAGTGATCAAATCCACGCGATCAACGATGAATCTTGTCAAAAACTTTCCGAGCCTTGTTGAAAACGGCTCAGCCCCTACAGCATAAAGCATAACCGGTTTGCCCAACATTTTAGCCCAGCCAATGATGCCTAAGAGAAACAAGAAGAGTGGAAGGGTCAATCTCCAATCAGTTAGTAAGGTGCCGCCACCAACTATAAGGGCGCCAACCTTGGGTAGAATTTGAGGTAACTTATAGTAGGGATACGCTTTTATCCCATGTTGCTTACTGGCAAGTTTTGGACGCCAAGAAAACACTACGATCTCAATGTTTGGCATCACCTTCTTTAGAGAGGACACAATACCTGAAAGTATCGCCTCATTACCCGTATTGAGGTCACCATACCAACCACAAATTGCTATGTCTCTTCGCTGAGCTGTATAGGAGCTAAACGTTCTATGGTTCACCTCCATAAATGAAATTTGTTTATGGAATAGGTTCCTTAAAAATTATTATTTGCACTACTAAGTATGCGAGCCAAAACTTGAACGACGCCCCAACGCTTACATCAACCTTCAGTTCCTGGCGTTTTTCTTCATTTTTACGTTTTTCGCTTTCTCTTGCGCATCCCAAGCATTTGTTCTTCCTGTGGAGGACACGGTTACCACAGTAAATGTTACATGGGGACAGTAAACTAATATCCATTGATTTTATTCTATGTATTATAACTTATTAGTCAACAAGGAATCCTTTTATGTGTTGTTACATTGTCGCGAGCGCTAAGATATATGAACAAGAGTATATGAAAATCATAAAATAATTAGGTTATGATTGATAGATAAGTTAAAATGAAATTATTCGATTATGAAAAATACTGGAAGGAATGAGACATGAGTGAGAATCAGGTTAAGAGGTGTCCTAAGTGCGGTGGAATAATGATGCCTGGGATTTTGTCAACTAAGGAGAAACTGCGTTCTGAAACAGATTTCGGCAGGCGCTTGGTACGATTATTTGTTGGTGGATGGGTTCTAAGAAAAGGCGATTTTCAGGGCGACAAGATTATTCCTTTTTGTTGCAAAAGCTGTGGTTACGTTGAACTTTACAAGGAAATGAAAGAAGAGAAGGAATAAGCGTGTATAAAATATACACGGAGAGAAGAAAATGAAAGTCAGAACAAACGTGCTAATCGAGAGAGAAGTGTTAGAAAAGACCCGTGAATTAGGCCTTAACGTTTCAAAAGCATGTGAAAACGCATTAAAAAATCTACATCAACGCCTTAAGAAACGTTAATGCTCAAATCGGAAACCAAATTTTCTCGGTGAAGCTTCTTTTCCAAAGAAAGTTGTGTGGACCGGGGGGGATTTGAACCCCCGACCTCCTGAGTGCAAGTCAGGCGTTCATACCAAACTGAACTACCGGCCCATGTAGGCTGTTCTGAATTGCTTTCGCATTCCAGCGATATTTAGGTTTTGGGTTTCAATGTAGATTAGTTTACCATTTAAAGCGTTTACACTTGGATATAAAAAAATAGAAAATTTTGGTTTTTGAATTAAAGATGTTAGCTTAACTAAAATCTTTGTCTCTGGTTTCTTCTTTTTGCCCAGCACTCTCGGCAGTAAACAGGCCTACTCGGGTCAGGTTTGAATGGAACTTCACATTCCTTTCCGCAATCAGCGCAAACTGCCTTGTGCATCTCTCTGGGCTCTCTTCTGTATGACATATAGACCGCACCTCCTATTCGTTAGGCAGAACTAGTTTTTCGGAAATCCAGTTCTTGCGTATCTACTCAGCTGACGATGGCTTTATAAACTTATCTTTAAGATAATATGCAAACTTTACATTCCGTTTCTAAGTCTCTCCCTAAAACTTTTACTTCACCATTTCAATTTCATAAATGAGAAAGTATGTCAGCAACTTTACCGAGAAGATTTGTAATTCAGAAACACCATGCAACGCATTTACATTATGATTTTAGACTTGAAATGGACGGTGTCCTGAAAAGCTGGGCTGTGCCTAAGGAACCTCCGACAGAACCTGATGTTAAAAGGTTAGCCGTAGAGGTTGAGGATCACGCGCTTAGTTACATCAATTTTGAGGGAATAATACCAGAAGGCATGTACGGCGCTGGAAAAGTTGAGATATGGGATAAAGGCACATACACGCTTAAGCACAGAAGCAAAGACAAAATTGAGTTTACATTGCACGGTGAAAGGCTAAGTGGAGACTATGTACTGATAAGATTTAAAGAAGTCAAAAACTGGTTGTTCTTCAAAAAGAAATCTCAGTGAAATCCTATCTTGTCGAAAATACTCCTTTAACAGCAAACTTTTTACATGCATTCTTCCTTTTTAGGTTCTTTCAAGTGGTGGATTAAATGGTTGATCCGAGAATTGAAAAACTTGCAAAACTTTGCGTTCACTACAGTGTCGACGTTAAACCCGATGAAAAAGTGCTTATACAAGGAAGCGAATCAGCTTTCCCTCTAATTAACGAATTATACAAGGAATGCTTGTTAAGCGATGCGTATCCGCTGATAATGGCAGCTCTTGATGTTGCATACACGTTTTTCAAATACGCAAAAGAGCACCAGCTAAAATTTGTTTCACCCTTCGAAAGGTTCATGGTTGAAAACATAGACGCGAGAATAGGCATATACTGTGAACCAAACCCCAGAAGATTAACAAACATAAACCCTTCAAGAATAAAAATGCACGCAGCTTCTAGAAGAGGGCTTTCGGAAATCTTCTATAAACGCGTTGCTGAAGGAAAACTCAAATGGACAGTTTTGCCTTATCCTATAAACGCTCAAGCACAAGAAGCTTCAATGTCACTCGCAGAATACGAAGACTTCGTTTACAGCAGCTGTTTCGTCGATAATGAAGATACAGTTGCAGAATGGAAGAAGGTTCATCAGCAGCAGGAGAAAATCTGTGAATTTTTGAACCATGCAGATGAAATTCGTATAATAGGAGAAGATGCAGACTTGACCTTCAGTGTGAAGGGTAGAAAGTGGATAAACTGCAGCGGGAAAGAAAACATGCCCGATGGAGAAGTCTTCACAGCGCCCATTGAAAACTCGGTGAATGGAACAATAAGGTTCACTTTTCCAGGAATAGTTGCTGGAAGAGAAGTGGAGGACATAACACTCACATTTAAAAATGGCAGAGTTGTGAAGGCCTCAGCGGCTAAAGGCAATGAACTATTACAGCAACTTTTGAAAATTGAAGGTGCAGACCGTATTGGAGAAGCTGCCATCGGAACAAACTACGCCATAACAAAATTCACAAAAAACATGCTATTCGACGAAAAAATGGGTGGAACTATTCATATCGCCCTTGGAAACTCCTATGCAGAATCAGGAGGCCTAAACAAATCAGCAATTCACTTGGACATCCTGAAGGACATGAAAAAGTATGGAGAAATCTACGCAGATGGCAAACTATTCTACAAAAACGGAAAATTCCTAATATAGCCAGCGCTATTTTCATTAAACCATCCTTCCTCCGTAAACATCTTAAAGGTAAAAGGGGTTTAGAGTGAAATCTTCAAGGACAGCAGCCTTCAAGAATGTCTTCTTTAACTTAAGCATATTCCAGTTTCT
>DAOUTL010000050.1 GCA_030626685.1 Candidatus Bathyarchaeota archaeon
ATTGGACAGACATCCAAGCAGTCTGTGCAGTCTTCCGGACATTTTTCTGGGTGAATAACGATTTTTCCGTGAAAGAATTTTCGCACACGCATGATTGCCTCAGGGCACTTGAGTTCGCAGATTCTGCAGCATGGGCAACGCTCTTTTTCGATGTCGATTTTAACTTGAAGTTCCGCCTTTTCCTTTTCTGCTAAGGAGTCTATGTTTTCAACAACTTTTCCGTCAGCCGTCAACCTTGTCACCTTGATTAAATCTAGTGGGCATGCTTCTTCGCAGTCTACACAGTCCACGGGACATTTGCTCGTATCAGCTCGAATGTTGCGAATCAATTGTGGGAAGCTTTCCTTCTCAACAACTGATAAAATGTGTTCCCCGTTTACGGTTACTTTTATCGCTCCATAAGGACACAGTATGTCGCATATTCCACAGAAATTGCATTTTTCTAAGTCTATGTCGATTTTTGCGTGTTCAGCCTTTTCTCCTTGGATTTTGGGTTGTTTTTCAAGGTTAATAGCTTCTTTTGGGCATGCGATGGTGCAGATTTGACACCCTACGCATAAGTTTTTGTCAAGGATTAACCTGTAATTTCTGACATGTAAAATCCATTCTAATGTTAATGCTTCTGCCGTGTCCCTTTTTAGTGTTTGGAGAGGCATCCATTAACCCACCAAGTCGCATCGTACGATGTAAACTACAGTTAAAGTATAGCTCTAATACTTTGTGTAGCACGGTTCGGTTTTAGGTGGGTTTTAGGTTTTAAAAGTTGTTGTGCGAGTGGAGTGGGGGTAGATATTGGTCTGCGAGCTTTTCGGCTTTTTGCAGTAGTTGCGTAAATTCGTGTTCTGTCATTAGGCTCATTTGGTAGTTTGCCTCTTCTGATGCTATGTATTTGCCGAATAGTGTTGTGATTATTGTTTTAAATTGTGTTGAGGGGGCTGTTGGGCGGTTTTCAAATATTGCTTGGAGCAAGTTTGCCATTCTTTTGAATTTTACTAGGTGTGGTTTCATGTAGCCTATGGCTGTTAGGGCTCTGCCTCCACGAGTGAAAAGCCTGCGTATTCCCTTAACCGTAGATGCCTTAATTCCTAGAATGTTTGCGGCTTCGTCTATTGTGGCTTTTGATTCTCTTTCAGACATTCCAACAGACACGTAAGGAAAGTGGTAGGGATATACGTATTTCCATTTTCCGTTTATACGGTCTCTCTTAACAGGAGATAAGACCCAGCCTATTGAGCCTTCTGTATCCATAAGTAAGGCAAGCCATCTGGCGTTTTCGGGTTTTTCAAACTCTGTTAGTGCGTAGTGATGCACATCGCGTGTGTGCAGTAAATCGTGGCGTAAGTCATACATGGAAACTCCATCTACCGTTTTCCTCCACCATTTACCTCCTCTCTCTTTCTTCAACTTCTCTAAATCCCTCCTCATTCCATCCAGAATGTAGCGCTTACAAATAGCGTATCTCGACTTGGCGCCCAAACGGTTTTTCAACTTGTCTAAAAGGTCTGCTTGCACTCCGTTGAGATACACTACGATTCTCACCATCATTTAGGCGTGCCCCCTCCTCCCCCCCCGTGAATTTTTCGGTCATTCGAATTCTGCCTCGTTGTCTTGCATAAGTTGTTTCAAGAGTTTCACGTTCTTGTGCACCGTTATCCACGTGCATCCGTAAATCTCTGCCACTTTGTCTTGTGTGATGATGTCTAAGCCTCTTTCTTTAGCTATGATGTAGCACATTCCCGCTTTCAATCCCGAAGGTCTCTTGCCTTGCAGTTTTAACGCTTTAAACCCTAAGCGCTTCTTTAAGTCCGTAAGTCTGTTCTCAGCCTCAAGTTCAAGTTCGGCAAACTCGCTCATTCTTTCTCCAACCTCAACTTCTCTCTCCAATCTCTGCGTCTGTGTGCTTCCTTGCCGTCATTCTCTTGCATCTTGGCTGTTCTTTCTTGTTCATGCGTGAATTCCCGCCAAGACCTCCAACCCTTGTTCATGTTTAACCACGCGTCAAACCACTCTAGGATTATCTCGGGGTCTGCGTTAGTGTCTTTCACAATATCCATCGGGCTGGTGCCTTTCTCAAACATCGTGAAGACCTGTGATGCGGGAGGGGGCGGAGACTTAACTTCGTTCATTCTCTTTGAGACTTTCGCTATTGTTCGGTTAGAAACGTGAAGGGTCTTAGCTATGACATTCCACCGCGCGCCCTCTAAAAGGGCTTTTTCTATTTCTTGTTCTACTGTTGTCTTCACGATGTCCCCATTCTTAGAATCGTATCTTGTTGTTCGCTCATTCTTCCTCTTTCTTCGGCTTACGAACTACCGCAAGGAAAAGAAGCGCTAGGATAAGGAATACGGCGCTATATTCCCAATCCTTTTTTTCTCGCACACTTAGGACAATACGGATTGCCGAGCAGAGGCTTCACTAACTCCGTTCCACACTTGGGGCACACATTTGGTTTTCTGTATCCTTTAGCAAGCATGAGGCTCTCAGCCTTGCGGTAACACTCTGGGCACTCCATGATTTCTTTGACGGTTCTATGGACATGACCTTTTTTCTTCTCGCTCATTAGGGCACAACCCGAAACCTAGAGAAGGAATCCGCTCTTGCGTTTAGGCTTAGGCTCTGGCTTCTTCCAACCCCTCTCCAGAAACGCCTTCTCAACGGCTGGGAAACACTCTGGGCACTCAACAATCTCCTCAACGGTTGTGTGGGCAAACTTAGGCTTCTCCTCTTCCAATCTCTTTAGTGTCTCCTCCTCCAATTTCTTTACTCTCTCATCAATCATGTGTTGAACCCACGCGCCCACGTCGTCCGTGGCGAAAGTGCATCCCTCTTCAGTGCAGTGATAGATGCTTGCCGTTTTTGGTTCTTGCATCTCCGAACGAACACTCTCAATTTCCTTTCTCACGTTCCCCATTCCCTCGCATATCAATCCGCGGACAGCCTCAGCAAACTCTTCAAATTCGGCTCTCGTTATATACTCTTCATTTTTAGACATACTTCATACCTCCTTCCGTTTATTCACTACCTCCTAACTATCTCCTAACCCGCTTATAAAACTTACTGAAACAAGCACACTACACAAAAGACTTTAAAAATGGAATGCTCTTTCTACCTTTACTGACGAAAAACGAGAAGGAAACGGAAAAAGCGCGCGCTCCAAATAGCATTAACTTTCTCACAAAGCTCCGAAATGGCTAACTTCACGAAAGCGTAATCGCTGGTTACTTCAAGTTTCTCCTTAGCCTTCTCAAGCTCGTAAGCCTCTGAATCCGTCAGAAACCACTGAATCCTGCACGTTTCTAGCCCTGTGACCTCTTTCTGAGCTTCTTAATAATGACTTTAACGTAGTCTCCCTCCTTTATGCTCAGGAGTGTTTTGATGTGTTTGGGGATGGTGATTAGCCCTGAGCTTCCAGTCCCTCCCCCAGACCTCACCTGTGCAATAAAGGAGATTTCCTCATCGACCTCAGACATTTCTACTACTATCCTCAAACGATTCTTTCCCAGTTTCACATATTGTAAAATAAAAACGTTATGTGTGGCTAAAAATCGCTTACCATAACTTTGCCGAACTCAGTGCGAAAATCTTATTTAGAGAAACCCTCTAACAGACTTTGGGTGTAGAACAGGTGTAAGGGATGGCGGAGGGCGGGAGAGAAAGTGAAGAGGGATAAAAACGTCAGCATAGAGGAGTTCAAGGCTGTCTTCACCAACCTTATTCCCACAACCCTGAAGCAGACTGAGTGGATGTGCTCAACTGTTGAGAGGCTGACGCGCGAAAACCCAGAGTTGAGGGAGAAAATCGGGGAGTGGTGCAAGATGCCTGAACCTGATGAAAGGGAGCTTAAAGAGTTCTTCACCTACATCCTTGTTAAGGCAGGGAAGGACGAGGAGTATGAAAAACAGAATGTGGGATAATGCCAAAAACTAAGCGGGATGTCGTTCTACGGAAAAACATACGCATACCAACCCCACTCATAAACAAAGTGGATAAAATCGTGCGAGACTATGGACTGTATCCTAACCGTCAACAATTCATAGAGTCGGCAATAAGAGAAAAAGTTGAGAGGATTAAAATTGCAGAAAAAAGATGATTATGTAACATTACCTTCATAAATAGTTTAATCTTAAATTGTTAAAATCTTAATAAGAAAACTTTGCGCAAACCGCCACGTGACATTTTAAGTTTTCACTTTTTAAAGCAACAATGTTCAAACCAGCATCCCGCAACAGCCCCTCAAAGATTTCTAAGGAAAACTTCTTCTTTAAACCAGTAACAACAATAACAGCATTCTCTCTTGTAACCCGTTTGACCTCGTTCAAGGTTTTAACAGGGTTTGGTGTGTTCTGGATGAGTGTGACAGCGAAAACATGATCGAAGATTTTTTCTTTTAGAGGCATGTTGTCAGCATCAGCCCATATTAAGTACACATTCGGAAATTTTTTCACACGTTCTTTTGCGTGAAGCAGAATTTTTCTGGAGATATCCAGCCCAACAATCGTTTTCGCTTTGTTTGCAACGTACTTAAACAAGAGCCCTGTTCCGCAACCAACATCTAAAACTAAATCTTGCTTTTCCATGTTTACGCTTTCCATAGCAGCCTCAATTTTTGCAGTTTGCTCTTCAGCGTATTGCATATCATAGATGTGTGCTGTTAAATCATAATGCCGCATCATGTCACGTTTTTTATACCATTCGCTCATGGCAAACTCTTCAGAAATCTTATGTATCATAAGTCTTCTAAAGCTATTGGTGAATACGCATTGACAAACCCTAAGTCTTTAGCGGTTTTAGTAAGTCCAAATGTTACGGAAGCAGAAAAAGCGGTTAAAGAAGCAATTTCTCAACGTAAAACACTGCTTGTCGTTGGCAACTGCTGGGTGCATTACCTTGGTAGGGCGAGGTCGAAGCTTGAGCCTGGTGAACGCATCTTGATGATTAAGGAGGACGGCTCCCTTCTTGTTCATCGCTCAGTAGGCTATGAGCCTGTCAACTGGCAGCCTCCGGGCTGTGTTTTTCACGTTCAAGTCAAAGGCAACGTGTTAGAAGTTAGAGGTGTAAGGCGGAAGCCAGCCGAGTCTGTTAAGGTGTTTTTCGATAGAATTCACATAGTTTCTGCTTTGAGTCTAGTGGATTCTGGAATGTTTTCTCTTTATGCAAGCGAGGAAGATATGCAGAAAGCGATTCTATTGGAGCCTTCGCTTTTGGAGGAGGGTTTTAAGCTTATAAGCTATGAGAAGAAGGTTGAACCGGGTTTTGTGGATGTTTATGGTGAAGATAAAAATGGAAAACTTGTTGTTGTGGAGATTAAGCGTAAAACTGCGGGAAGGGAAGCGGTGCTTCAACTTGCCAAATATGTTAATGCAATTAAAAGTAAGGTAAACCGTGAAGTGCGGGGAATTCTTGTAGCTCCGAACATTGCGAAGGATGTTCAGAGATTGCTAGCAACTCTTGGATTAGAGTTTAAAGCTTTAGACCCTAAAAAGTGTGCAGAAATTTTAAAAAAGTCTGAAACAAGAAAGCTGGAGACGTTTTTCGCGGAGAAAAGTCAATAATGATTCGAAGAATTGTTCCCTTAGCCTTTGACAGTTTCGGCGTCCGTTCTATGGCAACATTTGTAGAGACAGACGACCTAAGAATTTTAATAGGCCCTGGAGTGTCTCTGGCGCCCATCCGTTACGGATTGGAACCGCATCCCTTAGAATGGCAAAGACTTGACGAAACGTGGGAAACAATAAAGCGGCACGCTGAAATAGCAGACGTGTTAATAGTGACGCATTACCATTATGATTATTATGACCCAGACCAGCCAGAACTGTACAAAGACACAAGGGTCTTCATAAAACATCCAACACAAAACATAAACAAAAGTCAAAAAGAGAGGGCATCATTCTTTCTGGAAGCAATAAAAGGGCTGCCGAAAAGACTTGAAATAGCTGACGGAAACAGCTTTCAATTAGACGAAACGTCCATAAAATTTTCAGAGGCTGTGTGCCACGGAACAAACCCACGCCTTGGATACGTCACAGAAGTCAGCATAAAGAGCAACAACGAAAAATTCCTGCACACATCAGACGATGAAGGACCAGCCCTCGAAGACCAAACTGGCTTTATTCTAAACGAGAAGCCCGACGTCTTGTTTGTGGACGGCCCCGTGACGTATATGCTTGGTTTTCGCTATTCGTACAAGAGCCTTGAAATCTCCAACAACAATCTAATAAGGGCTATTAAACAAACAGACCTTCACACGCTTGTTTTAGACCATCATTTCCTACGCGACTTGAAATATAAGACACGAATAAAACTGGTGTATGAAGCGGCGGAAGAACGTGAAGTGAAAGTTATTACTGCAGCTGATTTCTGCGGGAGAAAAATCGAGATGCTTGAAGCCTTGAGAAAAGAGCTATACTCAAAATATAGCGAAATGGAATTTAAAAATAAAAAGCAGAGATTAAAAAAGTGAATGATGTTAGTTGTTTGAGGAAACGTAAATTAGCGGTTTTACGTTTGGCTTTGGATGTTGATAATACAAATGTTGGGAAAGATATTCACCGGGCGATGAACATTAAAACCTTAAAAATTATTCATGCAACAAAAATGATGAAAAGACTTATCAATACGAAACGAATAAAGAGTAGACAGTTTGAGGTTGTTATATGGCAGAGAAAAAGCCTCCAGAAAAAGCAAAGGTTCCACTAAAGGAATACTACGAGAAGGTACGCACAGAATCTAGAGAAGCACTTTTGAGAACCGTTCCGTCAATAGTATTGTACGTGGTAGCCGCCGTGCTTGTGTGGCTCTTCGGTCGCCTCGTGTTCTTGCCGATAGCCGAGGGCATCGAATGGTACGGATACCCCCTCCCACAGATTCTAAACTTCATCATACTGGCTACGCTGGCAGTATTGGTGTTAAGGGTACTCGTGGATGTCCGTCGGGCAGTTGGCGCCGCAGCGGGAATAGCCGCCTGCGAAATAGGAGCACCCTACGATGTTTCACCGGAAGAGGTTGGGCACTACAAGACCGCGTTTAGAGGCATAGTCTATGTGATAGTTGTGTCGTTGGCTTTCATGCTGTTCGCAGACTACCTAGCGGACATACACCCAGGATTATCGGCTGTAGTATTGATAGTAGTCGTCGTATGGGCAATATACCAGATTTGGAGTTCCGTTCGAGCGATCTCAGAGGAAATCAAGCGCTATTCATCTGAATGGGCTAAGAAAATACGTTAACACGGTTAGGAGCCTAAAAGACGGTGAGACGCAAGTGAGGCTTCTGACCAAAATTACAGTGTTATCTATAATACTGCTTGCCGACCTACTCTTTTTTTCAGTCCTACCGACATTTTTCCCTGAAACTTTTGAGGCGGTGTTTCAGATGACACCGTGGCCGGATGACGTTGAAAAAACGTTTGCAATATTTTTCGGTCTCGCAATTGCCGTTTTGTCGTCGAGTGCAATAGTATACATCTCGGTGCAACACATCCGAAAATCGTTACAACAGAGGGTGGCGAAATGAGGGAAGAAGGAGAACCCGAAACCCGTGCCCGATTGGCTGATGCTGTGAACGAGCACCTACCGAGTACATTCACTAACCTCTCCACCGCGGTGCTCATATGGCTCTTCGGGGTTCTAGTTTACTTGCCAGCCGCCCGTAGAATAGAGCCTATCGAGGTTCCGCTCATCTGCGGACTAACAGTCCTTATAGGGTTCTCCGCCTTTGTCTTCAGAGGATTTGAAGGGCTCAGGCGCTTGCTGGATGCCTCGTCAGGTGTTCTGGCTTATGAGTACAAGCGGAGGAGGGAAAAAGTCAAGTCTTCCATAGAACAGTTAAAGACGGTGGCCAGATGCATAGTTTACGTCGTGGCGGTCCTGATAATATACGGATTATACTCACCGTTACTCGCAGCTATATACCCATCGCTAAACGGCTTAGTGTTCATACCAGTAATCTTGTGGATCTTTTGGATGATCTTTAAAGCCGTAACTACGTTGACTGCGGGCACATAATATTGTGGAGCGTCTAATCGCCCGATAGAAAACGCAATTCTTCAGCGCATAGCTGATCCATGGATATCTCTAAAACACGCATCTATTTGTAAATTTATAGTGTTAAAAATTAATAATAGTTTAAGATTATTTGTTAGCTTAGCGGTTGTGTTTGAATACCTTATTAAGGATAACTCTACTAGAACTGCCAACTCTTAATGGCATCTTTAGGGAGTGAAGTGCATGATTGTTACCGCGAGAAGTAGAATTAAGTCGCCGTGGCTCTTTCATTTAAATACCGGATCATGTAATGGTTGCGACATCGAGATAGTGGCGGCTTTAACTCCCCGCTATGATGTTGAACGTTTAGGATGCGTACTTGTCGGTTCACCTCGTCACGCCGACGTTCTCCTAGTGACAGGCCCTGTTACCCGCCAAATGCTTCCACGCGTCATTAGGGTTTATGAGCAGGTGCCAGAGCCTAAAGTTGTTGTCGCCGTAGGGTCTTGTGGAACTTCAGGCAGTCCTTTTATAGGAA
>DAOUTL010000064.1 GCA_030626685.1 Candidatus Bathyarchaeota archaeon
ATTTGCAGTTTATGTCCTCCAGTAGTGCTAAAATCTCTTTTTGAACAAAAGCTCGGTTGCGCAGTTTCTTAGATCTCCTTAAATCTATAGTCATAACGCAAAAGCTTTTGTTTAGCATAGTAAACCCGTGAAGGTTAATTTATTGAAGTTAACTTTTAAAGGTTTACTATTTTTTGATGGTCGGAGATGCAGCTGGTTTGCCTAATCCTAAGCCGTAGTATATGAAGCCTAAATTTTCGGCTTTGTGCGGATTTATGATTCTCCTTCCATCAACTATTGCTGGTTTTTCACTCATCAAAGCCTTGATTTCTTTAAGGTTTAGGTTTTAAATTCTGTGGCTTTCGTGGCGTTTAAATCTGCTTATGAAATGCCCGATTGTTCTTATTGATGAGATATAGGTGTCAAATAGCCACCATAAGCTCTTTCTCGAAGCCATTGCGTTACCTATGTAGAGTTCTATTGCTGACATGTAGCTGGTGAGGTTGGCGGGTGGAGTTCTGCTTAAGTCAAAAGTTGGTAGCGTTCTTCGGATAATTTTGGACAAGTTTATTCGTGCTCTAAGGGTGAGATTCTTGGACTGAACTAAACCTCGCTGTGATTGTATGATATCTTGACTCTCTATGGGAGTAATATGGATGTATCCTTTTTGAAATGCTGTTTGGACTAGGTGTTCGCCGATTTTTGTTCTTGTGATTATTAGTGAAGTGCCTTCTTTATCTTTCTCCATAATATGTGGGAGCCATGCGTCGCCGCATGATATGTCTGAGAATTCGTTAAAGCCGTCATGACAGACCGTGCACCTATAAGGAAAGAAGTATCCAAATGTGCCTTGCCAATACTCAGGATACGAAATGGAAATCTCCTTTTGTTGACATGATGATTCGCTTTGAATGAACAAGCGTCCCGGCCACCCTCCTCCACGATATTCAAGTCTCTTTATGTGCTGTTTTTCCATGCCGTAAGCCTTGAGTAGGTATTGTGTTCCAAGATAACTGGGCATACCGCCACATAGAATCCCCAGGTATAGGCGAATGGAGTTTCTGATTTTGGGGCTAAATTCTACAAGCTTCCTTATCCCGTATATGTGACATGGGAGACCAACTACTGCGTATCGTTTATCATTTTCTACTGCCTCTAAACATTCTGCTAATGATACGGGACAGTACTTAGAGCCTGTAGCTGAAAGTATTTCCTTAGTAGTGGTGGCGATGAAGGCTTTTGCTCTGGGCGGGTTGCTTGCTTCCATTTTTGTAACAATGGCGCCATCAATTAATTTTTCTTCTAGGGCGTGTATAAGAAGTGCTGTGGTCACGCCTCCAGAGGTAGAATTAAACCTTAATGCTTGGTCCGTGGTGAAGCCGATATAAGCCTCTGTATAATTGCCAATGATGGAGTTCGGTAGGTCGTGGAATATTCTGAGGTTAAGTTCATGATCCACTTTAAAGCCGTAGCACACATCTAGACAAATTCGGCATCCGTTGCATATTTTCTCATCTATTATCGGGAAGATCATGCCATTGTCGTCGTTATATATCATTTTGATGGCTTTGTGTGGACATGCTGTTTTGCACACACCACAGCCAATGCATAACCCGTTTTTAACAACGTATTTAATGTTTTGCGGTTGGTTCATTAAATGAAATCCTGTAGGTTATTAACTTCGGCGTTCGAATGTGACGTAGGTTTAAGTAGGTTTCTGTTTAACATAATTCTTCATTTGATGTTCATTTTTAGCAACGCGGGTTAGGTCTTGCCTTTTGAGCCGAGAATCTAGTAAAGCTTTAAGTAATTTACCGTTAAGCAATGCCTTTTCTTTTACAATGTTAATTATAGATGGTAAATTTTTACGTATCTTATCAGAAGCGGATAACAAATCGGTTACGCGTGCGAAAAGTCTGTCAGTATTTAGATTCTCAACATTATAGATCCATTCTTCTTGTTTCAGCATCTTGCCTATTAGGCCATATGCTCTTTTGTCTGATGATCTTGTGAGGGTACATGATGGGGTGCCCATTGAAAGGGCGCCTATCACAGAGTGAACACGTGAACTTATGAAAAGATCAAATTCTGCCATAAGTCCCTTTAACTCTTCTGGAGAGTATTCTTTAACGATTATCCGAGCCTTATGTTTGTTTTTCATAATATCATAAATTTCTTTGGCTACTACTCTATCGTCACGATGTTGATATGGTTCGATGCAATGAGGTATGAAAACAATTGTTGCTTGGAAGTTCTCTACGAGGCGGTCAAACACTCTTGCAATTTCTGTTATGGCTTTCTTATATCTTGTAGCAGGGTTTGTGTGCTTTTGAAAAGCGTTCGAAAGCACTTCGCGAGATATTGCCGCGCCGACTAGCAACCCGTCGTTTTTGTCTATGTTTTCTTCATGTATTATATTCTTTACTTTTTCAGGATTAGCTGAAGGTAACAAGATAGCGGGGTCGCCGGTAAGATGGATACGTTCCTTATGCCAGACGATTTCCTTCAAGTATGAGAAAGATTCCTCGTCTCTTACTGTAATAAGGTCAACGTTGTTTAAAACGTATGTAGCCAAAATTTTCCATATTTTTCTTCCGAAGTTATGGGTTCCATTAGCATAAATTACGATAGGTTTGTGTAAAGCCTTCGCGAGTAAAGTTATGTATATAGGACTGAAAATTAGAATGAAGCCGCTAACGCAGCTTACTTGATCGTGACAAATGATAATTACGTCTGATTCGCAATATTCCCTCCATATCGCCTTATTCGTAACTCTTGATACGCCTTTACCTAGGATTTTACATAAAAGAATAAAGAAGAAGTGTTGAAATACTGCGAAGAGAGAGGCTCCAACTCTAAACAGCCTTGACCTTTCTGGTAGCGAATTTCCAAGATACAAGTCACTTCCCACGTCTATTATCTTCACATTCTTGGGATAGCGTTCCTTATCAAGCGAAGGGTAGAAGGAGAAAATGCTAACCTCTACTTTACCTAGTGCTTCAAAGGTTTTCAGCATACCTATAAGAATGGCCAGCTCGCCCTTGTTGAGGCTAGGAACCCATTCTGCTATGAGAACTCTCATAGAGTTATTGTTCAAGCAATATGCTCCTTAGTCTTATTGTTGTGTGCTGGAGTTTCTTTTCTGAAGAAGGTGTGCCAGAAGACTACAAGTACTATGGAAATGATTAACCACGGTAGCATATTTTTGATGCTATCATACTCATTCCATGGAAGTATCGGGGGCTCACGAGTGACGGAGCCGTTCCATTTCAAGTCGGATGCAAAATTATAGGTGTCTGAAACTGTAAGTTGGAACTCGACTGCCCCTTGAATGTTCAAATCTTGACCTAAGCTTCTTAACCAGCGGTGTAGGGAGAAGAGAGAGTACATTTCTTTGAATTTTGCTTCTCCATTAACTTGAAAACTGGGTGTTCGTGCGTATAGTGTGAGTTGCCCAAGTATTGTAAGCTCTCCGTTTTGAAATGTTATTTCCCTAGTTTCGTCATCGCTTGTCACTAATGTAATGAGGACATTTTCGCCAGAGAGGGATAGAGTTGGGTTAACAAGAGTTAACTCCGTGTAGAACCCTCTGCCTTGATGGATATCTGCCCCTTCGACATAGATTTCTGCGTAATCGGTTTTATTGATATAGAATCCTTTAATACTGGTTATGTTTGTTTGCTCTTGATCAGTTACTATGGTTATGTTCGCTAATCTGTCAATTGTAAAGTCTGTGAAGGATGAGGATTTTATAACTACGTTGCCATTTAATGAAGCATTTCTGAAGAATGCAGTGTTTCCCTCAAATACCCAGGTTTCATAGTTAACATGTGTAGGAAGGTTAACTCCTGCAACCTGAATTAGATTTCCTAAGATCGGGGACATGGGGTTCGTTGTCCAGAATTTTGTCATAGTTTTATTATACGACTCTTCGATTTCAGATGTCGTCAAAGCATCATCGTACATCACGATTTTGTAAATAGATCCGTTTAGTTTCCAAGCTTCATCTTGGCGTTTCCCTATTAGAAGATTAAGGTTGTTGGCGGCTATAGTTTCAGACTGCTCAACTGAACCAACCTCAGCACCGTTAACGTAATACTTTACGTAGTGTCCATCATATGTTGCGGCAAGGTGATACCACTGCTCAGCTTTTAATCGACCATACGAGAAGGCATTCGGGAAATAGCTTGTTCCATTGCCGAAGTTAAAGTAGAAGGCTCCACCATCAAAAAGGAATGCGTATCCATCGAGGGAACTGTAGCCAGCTTTCTTGGAAACAATGCAAAAACCACTATCTGGGGCTCTCGGTTTGACCCATGCTTCTATAGTGATTTCGTCAGTGGGATTAAGCCTATCTGAATGCGCAACTTCGATAAAGCCTTCTTTACCGTCAAAATCTAGAGCCATACCGAAGGGTGAGTCTACTATTTTTGCTCCATAAACTAAGCCGTCGTTTCCATTCATTGAAGCGTCATTAACTTTTCCGTCCTTAAATTCGCCCATTAAGAGGTTTAGGATTTGTCTTGAATCCACTATCACCTCTTCTTTTAGACCAGCTTTTATGATTGGATAAACATTTATGTAAACCAGTCTTCTCGCATCTTTCACCAATTCAGCGGCAAATGGCGTTTCTTCTTTTCCGTCTGAGTACCATGCCAAGACTCTAATAACATCTCTCTCAATTAGAGAAGATGCATCGACTTCGATTGGTAAGTCCAAGGTAGATTCGAGTCCCTTTATATGTGTGGCTCTGATATCTTCGGCTTGAGCTTCAGGCTCAAAAAAGAGATCCGCAAAAGGGCCGTAGCCATTGAAGTTAAAGATGATAATTTTTTTATCTCCTTGCTGAAATTCTGCTTGCAATGCCAAGTTTTCTAATAACTTTATATAGTCTTCATCATCGCGAGGAATTATGATGGTTTCTCCGTCTGTGATTGTTTTGGTATCTGAGTTTAGGCAGACTGTATAGTCGTACCCGCCGAGGGATAGCGTGTCGTAAGCGGACAGATAATCGGCACGGTCATCATTAGGGATTATGAGCACCACGTTGCTATCTAGTGACGGAGGGACACCTTCTGGGACTCTAAATGCAGTAACTTCTGGATTACTATACGCTTTGGGGAGAAGACGAAGCATGTGCCTAGTAAAATAACCATCTATGTAGCGACTTGATATATAACCGAAATCTTGTTGGTCCACGTATAGGTATGGTGGCGGATAGTATTTATTGTGTAATATTAGAAGGGGGGCTTCAGGATATCGTGACTCCCATATAGGATATCTATACTTGTCCACAATGTAAGATGATGAAATGTACTCCGCCCTACTTCTTGTGGCGGTAGAGGCAGTAAGTATGGGTGTTCTGACATCTCTGTTATATGGCGAGGATAAGTATTCGGCAGCCTCTAATGCATAATGGCTTACCCTAGGGGTTTCTGTTGTTAATTTCCAGTATTCTACTGATAAGTTCGTCGATGTTATACCGGCTATAACGATCAAAGCCACTATGGTGGCGAGGAGAACCTTCTTTTTGTCATGAAGGAGTCTTGATGCTTGTTTGACGAAAGATGCAGAAGCCATCATAGATGCAGCCGCAAATATTACGGGAAGGAATCTTCTTTCACCATATCCTAGATCAAGGAACTCTGCATTTAGAAAAGAAACCAGCTTACCGAACGCTAATGTAACTAAAAATAGGAGGACGGACACAATTGCTGGATCTCTTCTATATTTTTTTGTTATTACAGCAAGGCCATGTAATGCGAAGAAACCAACTATCCCGAGTAGTACAGGATACATCATTAACGGAATATAATATATTTCATAGACTTGACTAACTGAGAACGTATTAGGAGACGAAAGCCATGCTAGAAGTCCCGACATAAAAACTAAAGCAATAGCAATTGTGAAAACTTCAACAAACCTCGTTTGACGGTTAGCTGATGAGTTAATCATCAATTGTCTATGAGATATGTGGGTTAAGATACATGATATCGTTGCAGTGCCAGCTAGGATTAAGAGCGTATCCATAGGTGGAGTATTAACAATTCCTCCGAGCGTGCCGGATATCCACGCGTATAAGAAGTAAGTTATGCTTCCTATTAATGCGGCGAGAGATGCTTCCTTTAAGCGCAGATTAGATGTCTTAGGCATGAAGAGTGCGAGAACTAATAGGACAATGTTAAACAGCATAAGTTCTGGAATGTGAATAAAACCTAACGTAACTATTAGAAAGGAAAAAATGGCTATAAACGTTCTTCTAGAGATATCTTTTCGGCTTAGGAGGTAGAGTAAAACAAAGAATAGCGTGAAAGCGATGGTCATAGGCCTGAACCAAAGCAAGATCCAAGGGCCTTGCCCATAACCTACATCCCAGTAAGACACATTATTCGACGCTCTAAGTATGTCGAGTTGCTTGCTTGGGTCTGGTGTCATCAGCTTTTGCCCTAGGAAGTGGAGCCACCCGAACCCTGAAAATACGGAAAAGAAAACTGTAGCAAGAATTGGGGCGCGCCTATCAACATCTTTTAGGTAGGCTCTAGCCATGATGTAGAAGGAGAGTACAACTATTAGGCTTAGGTACGCTAAGCCAGTTTGAAAAACTTCCATTAGTGGGCTAGACAGCTCGTATACAGTTGCCCAAGTTAGGTGGAACCAAGGATAAAGCGATTGGCAAGCATCCGGGGCCAACATTAACAATTTGGATGATGAAAAATGTCTAACTATATCCGCCGGGAGATAGGCCATCTGAGGATAGAGGCTTGAAATGGCGAATATGAAGAAGAGTGAGATCCAGATGAGAAGTAAGACATCAAAAAGATTATACTCGTTCACTTGGCTGTTTTCATAAATTCGTGCTCTTTCACTAGACTTGTCGATTCTGTCTTTCAATAAGGGAGATATGGATATGCCTACATATATGGCTGATATGAGTATAGCTCTATGCGTAGTGAACGGTAGTACGAGGGTAAACATAAGCGATGTTAGTCCTATGCTAAGTGCAAACGCTAATACAGACCACTCGATCCAACTGTTTAAAGAATGGAACTTTAATAATCTCAAGAGAACATATCCTGGAAGGAAAAAGGAAACAACTATAGCGAAAACCAAATTGAGAGTGATGCTCAATTTAAAGATATTAAACACTAATAGCATGAGTGATATGGTTAAGAAAGCATAGTCCAGTTTACTGACATTGATTCCTTTAATTTCAAAGCTTGTTTTCTTGAAGTTTCCGTATAGAGAGTGATAGATTGTTAGGATTAAGGCGGCTTCAAAGAAGTAAAGCATAGGCTTTAA
>DAOUTL010000045.1 GCA_030626685.1 Candidatus Bathyarchaeota archaeon
AAGCTCCCCAAGTGGTATTGACTCGAATCCGCAGGCCGGACAGTCGCGCAGCTTACTTAAATTAATGTTCATTTCTATTCTCCCCTTTCAATTTAATAGCACCGACGGAAACCCCGGCGGACAATCCTCCTCGGATGTATCGTTCTTCTACCGAGGCAAAAGCAGTATAACAGTAGTTCAATGCGTGCCCATAGTGATCGGGCCCTGAATTGACCCAGCGGAAAGTCTCTGCCCCCATAACCTTAATCTTCTTAAGGTTATCAAGGTGTTCCGCCATGACTTTAAAGCCAGGACTATCCCTGAAGGTAATCTGTCCTGAGTTGGCCGCCTTTGCAGTAGCGTCAAAGGAGGGTGTTCTATCAATAGTAACAATGCCAGAGGACTCATTAAAAGTATAGATATCCAAGGTATTCGCCTTAGAACCCCCGTAGTAAGCTCCAAAGGCTTGCCCCTCATTAAGAAATCCATGTATATACATTGCTGTCTCGTAGTTTGGAGCCGCATCAGCAATAATCCTAACCCCTAAAAGGTCACGGAAAACCTCTACCAAAAATTCCCCCAGGTTAACATTCTCCAGGTCTTTAACCTCTATCTTCTCGGCGCAGACAATGTCGAGTTTGCCTGTAACCGTAGGAACACCGATAACCACCCAGGACTGTTTACCCAGATCGGCTCCTATAAACACCCTCCGAGGACCCAAAGTATCCGCTCGTAGAGAGGCGATAGACCACCCAATACCTTCTTTTTGCAGAGGCAGGAAGGAGTTCTCGCTATCCGCATAAGGTGTGCCACAACGGAAGTTTACCCAGTCGCCATGTAGTTTATACCGCTTGATAGAGGTAAGTACGTCGACTAAAGGGTTATACTTTGGCACATCCCAGGGGCATACTTGAAACCCTTTCTTAGTGACTCCGCTGGCGCTGATACTGTGTTTGTGCGCCCACTCGCGGCCAGCCGGGTCAGCGAAGTCGGAGTAATCTATAGGTCCTCCACAGGAGGGGCATTTAACATAGGCATCAAAGACACCAGGAAACCTTTCATCCCCTTTCCTGTATTCTGCTATACCTCCATCAAACCCTGGAATAATTACATCCCTGAAGAATGAAGGGGCTACCAGTTGGCCACACTTACTGTGGCGTACCATATAGTGTCCTTGAGTACTGTCGGCATACAAGGCAGAAATACCATATTTTGGCACTGTAGGCGTGGAGAAATCCTTAGTCAATTTAAGGTCACTATGCTGCAACCTGGAGGCAAAGGAACCTAAAACGTCCTGATTGCAGTGATCTATTTCATCAGTTATGATGCAATCTAAATCTACAGAAATAGCTGCGGTAGTGCCAGAAGTACCTCTCATAATAAGGAAACAAGTCCCTACTCTTTTGGCTCCAGTATTATCTACTTCTTTAGACAGTACAGACTTTATATACTCTGAGCTCTCTATAGCGGGCCCAAACCTGGTTGACGCGAATTCAGAAGAAAACTTAGCTGTGGGAAGTACGTAAGCAATCTTCCTGTAGTCATTCATAGCGCAAAAGGCTAGGCTTATACGGATGGATAATTCTGACAGGCCTACCTGAGCGCATTTCAGGATAGCCATGTCTGCTTCCTTCTCGTCCGCTATTGCGATTTGAAATTCATGATCTAAAAACGACCATTGGTCCCGCCCATTGCGGGGATGTTTAAAATTCTCTATGATGTAATCAGACATGACTAGAGCATGCCTATTTACTGAGGTCTGAACCCCTTGAGAGAATTGTCTTACTCTACTATCAAACTCTAACATCACTTACTCCCTGGCCCGTAGTTATCGTATATTTCCTGCATGCTTAACCCTCTCCTAACTCTATAGTAGGACATCATTTTCCTGTCTATCCCCCACAAACTAGCCCAATTAATAGAGGTCATACTCTGCCCCTTAAATTCAATAGGCGCCCTAGTAGACTTAACCCCAGGCAGCTTACCCTTCAGGACCCATTTTCTGGTAGTAGGCTCGCTTGCCTTATACAACTTAGACCACTGCAGGATAGTTCTGGATTTGCTGTCATACCCCTCTACACAGTAGGTCTCCCCTACTTTGACCTGAGAGGTTAAACTGTCTCCTGTAAGCCCTTGGCTCAGCCTCAACCTAACCGTAGCGGCGGAGCACCCTATCTCCGCTGCGGTTTCGTCTACGGTTAGGTTACCTACCAGCGTTGTCTCCTTCGCCCTCTGTGTGAATGCCTTCTCAACGGACCACCCGTAAGCGGTTATTCTGCAATACACGGCGTGATTGGTAAGTCCTAGCTCTGTTTTAAAGTCGATAGTAGCACACCAGTCTTTGAATGTTTTTGACTCTCCCCGGAACTCTACAATAAAGTTATTTCTTTTGTTTGTGTTTTGATCGGCGCGTGTAGCCCACCTGCAGTTAGAGGGAAAATACCCTTTGTCGTTATCTAGCCTCTCTAACGAATACAGCTTGCTGGGCCTGAGCCCCATGTCCTGGAGAAATTTATCAAAAGAGGTAAGCCACTCAGGGCATACGGAAATACCTCTGCCCCCGTAGTTAGCATATGATTTGTGGCTTTGAGTCCCACACCTAGCTTTCATACTACACCATGCTGAATATTCTACTGTTCTTGCTTTACTCATTGCCTACCCCTTAAAAGTGAACCTATGACTATAGAGAGTAAACACAGCCAAGTCAACCAAAACTTACAAGACCCAACTACATCTAAGGAATCTTGAAGCTAGTCACTGCTCAGTCTTTAGAGTAGCCCTCAAGCGTCTTAAAAAACTCAGACCTGTTTGCCTCAGGCAAAGTTTTTACGGCAGCTAAAACTGCCGCCTTGAGATTCGCCTCCCCTTTCATAATATTGATGTCTTTTCTCGCTTTCATATAAAGGGATATAACCGACCCCATAGATGAGACTACCGTAGATAACTCCTTTAACCCTGCAGCATCCAGAAGGTTTCCTTCGTCATCCACCACCTTTTTCTGCATCTTAAGCAAAAGAATATACTGCCGATCTACTTCGTTAACATTGAGAGAGACCACACCTTCGGACTCCTGGACTATATTTCTTAGGCGCTTAAGCTGCTCCGGGGAGATAATCTCATGGTACATTTCCAACTGGTTTATGTAGTCCTCAAGTTCACTTCCTAGCTTGTGGTAGTCGTGCATCTGTACCGCCTTGTACTGACCTTTACCCATAGTGCCTGTGCCTGCTTCAATACCTGTTTCAATACCTGTTTCAAAGGCGTCTTTAAGGCTCATGTTTTTAATCCTGTGTTATAGCTGAGGGTTACTGACTTAACCAGGTCAATAACCTCTGTAGAAAGAAACAAAGGGTAATCCATAGAGAACCTCCATTCAGGCATTACTGTGGAGGTAACTTTGACTACCTTGAGTTTAAAATCTATGGTGATAGTGAATTCAGTGGTAGGGTAACCCGATGGCATTAAAAATTTGTTTGCTAGAGCGGTATGCAACTCACGGTGCTTCATAGTAGCCTCAACTTGGGAGATATAGTAAGATTATTTTCCAAATCTTAACATAATCCTAACAAAGGCATCCCAAAATGGCAGAAGGTACAACAGTTACTCTCCCTAGAAAGGTTATTGCATCAAAGGCCAGGTTATCCGACCCAGGATTCTCCAGAGAAGCTGGGTCGGATATCCGTGATACTGAGACCAGTTACCTTAATCAAAGTATTCAAACCTTAAGGCAGGTTGACCCGGTAAAGGCTATACGGGCGCTATCAAGGTTTAATGGCGTATTCTCTACTGCCGTGTCTAGCTACATACAGCTAGCCATGTCTGGCTATACCCTGACAGGGTACGCGGCTGGTACTAATCAATACGATGACCAATTAACCCAGGCAGCGGCGACAGTCCAGGCAAGTACGGATACGCTATATGACTACACTGTAGGCTACGCCGATAAGCAAGGATTGGATGGCACCCTAGAGACATTACTGAAGGAAGTTATCCAGACAGGTGCTTGCTCCCTGGAGCTAGTGTTAAATAAGTATAGACTACCTGAGAGAATGATCCCTGTCTCTGTCCCCTCAATACAATGGAAGTCTAAATCCGACGGTACAAAATTTCCTGAGCAAATACCCTCTGCGGGGGGAGGCGATAACATCCCTCTGGATATTCCGACATTTTTCTACGCGGCAAGTCACCAGCAAAGTGATAGTATCTTCCCAAGAAGCCCAATGGAAGCAGCTCTCCAGACAGTTTTCGTGTTCGGGGAGTTCATTGAAGACGTTTACAAAATCCTGCGCAAAGCTGGGCATGCAAGGATGGTCGTTACAATCCTACAAGAGGAGGCTATTAAAGGTGCCCCTGCCGAGGCACAGAGCGACCCTGAAAAAATGGCGGCCTACCTAAATACACTGAGAAAGGAAATCGAGACTTTAGTGGAAGGTCTGGAACCTGATGAAGCTATCGTTACTTACGACACAGCTAAAGTTGAACTACTTAGAGCACAAGGGGAGAAGTCAGACTATACCGGGTTGCTTGATGCTTTTTCAGGGATGCTGGCTACCAGCCTAAAGTCTATGCCCAGTACCTTAGGGTTACGTATTTCAGGGTCGCAGAGTCTGTCAAATACCGAGTCTCTGATATTTTTGAAGATGGTTACTAGTATACAGACCCCTGTAGAAGTGATAATGTCTCGGGCATTTACATTGGCTACACGACTGTTAACGGGAACCGATGGCTATGTTAAGTTTAAGTTTAATCCTGTGGATATCCGACCAGAGAGCGAACTCAGCGCCCACA
Source organism: Candidatus Bathyarchaeota archaeon (assembly GCA_030626685.1). Classification (GTDB taxonomy): domain Archaea; phylum Thermoproteota; class Bathyarchaeia; order Bathyarchaeales; family Bathycorpusculaceae; genus DAOUTL01. The sequence continues at coordinate 4,768 of DAOUTL010000045.1, forward strand.
GATCCGTAGATGCCCAAGGTATTTATAGAAACTTATCTATGGGATTCCTCACCGACGAAGAGGCTGCTCATAAGTTAGGGACAGGTCCAAGGGCACCTGGCGCTCCTAAGTTGTCCGGGACTATGTTTATGGACGCTACGGGTGCTAACGACCCCAAACCTAAAGACCTGACTGATAATTCCGGTGCACAGGAAAAAAATCTATCAGAAGGAAATGAGAATGGTTCTGCCACCAGCAGTGGCGGCGGAGCAGACAAATAATGAAAATTAAAATTAAAATTAGAGCATGATCACGTTAATATATATAGGAACCCTATTGCTGACCTACCTGGCCGCTGGTCTTTTACTTGCATTTACAGACTGCACGTACAAGGGTGACAAAAAATTACCCCTAAAAATGGTGATGTTTTGGCCTGTACTTTCTTTCTTAGAGATAGCTAAAGGAGAGCCTTAATGCCTTATAACGGAATTCACAGTAGTAAGGTTACGTCAGGCAAAAAGCCTAGGGGCAGGGCAATCTACAGAGGTACTAGCCAATCTAGCGAGAACCTCAAGGATAGATTTATTTACTCTACAGGTTTATTTAAGCACTATTTCAAGAAAAAAGAGGAAATGATATGAACACCGTTATGTGGCTAGGGTCTGAGTCAGCTTACTATAAGCTCGCACAGGCTAGGAAATCTATGGGGGCTGCAAGCGTGGCCGATAAAAAACAAGCTTACTCCTTCGACGAGGAAGAAAGTGATCGAAATGGTCACTTTCTTTTAGACATTCAGGATAACGTTGCGGTTATCGAAGTCAAAGGGAAGTTAGTTGCGGGGGTTGAAGGCAGTTGGGGAAATTACTGGGGCGTGGTTGGGTACGGGGATATTAGCAATGCTATTGTCACCGCATTAAACGAAGGTGTCACCGATATAGTCTTTGATTACGACACCCCTGGAGGAGAAGTTAACGGCATCCAGGAACTGAGTGATTTTATAAAATCACTCCCTGAAACCTTTAACGTGTCCACTACCAGCTACAGTGGCGGAACCATAGCCAGCGGAGGTTTGTGGTTATCCACCGCCAGTGAAACCTTAAAGACGACAGCCATGACGGAAGTTGGCAGCTTGGGAGTCATTGCTATTACAGCGGAGATGACAGAGATGTACAAGGAGATGGGCATCAGTATAGAGGTGTTCAAATCAACTCCCTTAAAGGCTGCGGGGAATCCTTATGAAAAAATGACTCCAGAGATGAGGGCTGTTATCCAGGCTAACATAGACGAGACCGACGGTTTCTTCATCCAGGAGATTGCATCTAACCGTGACCTAAGCTACGATTACGTCAAGGAAAACATTGCTAACGGTAAGACTTGGTACGCGGCTGAGGCCCAACGCCTAGGATTGATTGACGGTATTGGTTCTTTCCAGAGCATTTTGCTTGCATTACGAGAGCAAAGTGCAGATAATCATAGTTTTCAACATGTTGAGGCATCAGAAATGAGTAGACGCAAACAAATTTTAAGTGATAAGGACGCCGCTGCCGCTATTGCATCAGGGGTTCCTGTGCAGAAAGTAGAGGAGGCTGCGGACTCTACAGACCCAGAAGAGGCTTCGAGTGAATCAGCTGGCACTGAAGCTACAGACTCAGCAGAGCCAACAGGTGACGCTAGCCAGGAAAGTGCAGAAGAGGAAGCGAGTGCAGAAGAGGAAGCGAGTGCAACCCCCGGCGACGTGGTTATAGCCCGTGTAGATTCTGACGCCCTGGCAATGTCGCTAACAACCCAACTTGAAGCAAGCCAGGATAAAGTAGTTGACCTTAAAGTCACACTTAAATTAGCTCAGGCTGATCTTGCTAAGATGGCAACAGCTCAGACTGGGTTCGTCGCTGTAACCGCAGCGGCGATCCAGCGAAACACTGTAGCCGTTGGTGGCTCTGCCCCTACCACAGAAAGTTTACTGGCAATAGATGCTGGTGCCTTACTTGTGCAGTATGAAGCTACGTCCGCGCTAGTGGTAGCCAGATTTGGCGGTAAGCAGGTATCAGTGCCTGTTAATGAAGATGAGGATAAGGAAGTGGATGCTGCAGCTCAGCAGCTGGATAAGACCTTGTTAAGCCAAGCTCGCATATAGCAATAAAGCATTTTAAGAAATAACCTAATTTACAATAGGAAAAAATTATGACTGATTTTACATTCACCGAGCTTGTTAACAGCCCTCATGCAGATGTTATCTCTGCGGCTCTTGGAGTTGACGCGGCTAATAAGCTGAGTGACAAAGATTTAGGCAAGCCTTTAGTAATGGCTTCAAGCGACAACTATGTTATCGCCGCTGTTGGCGATGAAATTGAAGGCTTTGGCGTATCAACGGAAGCCTACACGGTTAAAGATGGTATGGCCTTTGGATCTGTGCAGCGCAATATGCGCAAAAGGGTGCAGATTGCAACCACTGCGGTGGTGTGGGGTGACCTGGTTGTTGCTGCGGCTTCAGCCGCTATCGGCACCGCTGACGCTTACCCTCAAGTTAAGAAAGCGTTGGGCACTGAAGCTGGTGACTACAAGTGGCGTGTTATTCGTATTGTTACTGGTACAGGTGTAGTTGGCGACATTGTTTTAATTGAAAAAATCTAAGGAGCAAACTTATGCCTAAAATTAATTTTACAGATCACAGCGGAAAGCAGGTGGAAGCCGAGGTTACCGTACAGGATTACAAAGAAGCGGGCAAAGCTAATCAAAGCCTGTCCCAACTGTATGCTAAAAAATACCCTACGGTTGCGGGAGAGCCCACAGCTTTTGAGCAGTTTTGTGCTGCCTCTGGTATCCGGGTTCGTGCAGATAAATCTACAGGTATTCCAGCGACAAGCATGCAGGAAATCCTGGATGATGCTCCAAGCAAATATGCTGGAACAATTGTTCGTCCTGATGGCAGTGATCGAGGAGGTACCGCAGGACGCTTGTTATACCCTGAGGTCATGTTGAATTTGATCAATGCAAATTTGACCGAATCCAAAGAAGACTACCTGGCTCCTTGGGAATCTGCGATTGCAATGCGTACGACTGTTTCTAGTCCTCGTATTGACCAGCCTACTATTGATGTAACTGCCCCTGAAGATAGCAAAGCAATGCCTATCGGTCAGCTAGCAGAGCCAGCAGTGATGGTTAATATCACACTCGCTGATCGTGCTTACACAATCCCTACGAAGAGCATCGGGTTACAGGTGTCTGATCAGGCTCTTGAATCTACAACTCTGGATTTAGTGGGTATTGCCTTAGCATCCCAAGCTCGTGGCGAGCGTATCCGTCGTATCGAAGAAGATATGGCTAATATAATTAACGGTGATGTAGATTTTGGAATTAACGCGGTTCCTTTCGTAAATGCTAGTACGTTTGACGGTACTATTCCTGGTACCAACAAATTTACGCAACGTGCGTGGGTTAAATGGTTGCGTGCTAATTACCAGACGACTACTATCAGTCACTTGTTGTGTGACATTGATGCTGCTCTGGATATTGAAGCACGGGTTGGTCGTCCTACTGTATTTAGTGATACCTCAAGTCAGTCAAACTTGCTTAATCCAAACTACACAGTGGAAAACATGGGGTTGCCTACTCCTAAGATCTTGTTATTACCTACAAGCATCATCGGTGCTGATCAGGTAGTTGGTTTTGACTCAAGATCTGCGCTGCATGAAGTCACTAACGTGACTGCAAGTTACTCAGCGATAGAGGAATTTGTACTTCGGAGATCTGTTGCAATGAGATTCGATTTTGGAATTGCTCTTTTTAAGCTGTACGATGAGGCCTTCACCGGGGTGACTTTGGGAGCCTGATGATGTGTTAAGCTAGGCGCATAAGCCTGCTTTGTGTTACACTAAAAACCCTGGTACTACCACTACCAGGGTTTTTTTTTTATGCAAAGAGGGAAATGTTATGCAAAAGCTAATAAACATTGTTGGACAAGTCTTTAACAGCTGGACTGTGATACATTTTAGCGAAACGAGAAAGCGGCAGTCATTGTGGTTATGCCGGTGTGTTTGTGGCACTGAAAAAGTTATCAGAGCAGACGGGTTAAAGAATGGGACCACTAAATCCTGTGGCTGCCTCCGTAACCACGGGCAGGCCAGGTCTACCACATACAGGTCGTGGTCACACATGAAGGAAAGGTGTAACAACCCTAAGAATGTAAGCTACAAAACCTACGGAGCAAGAGGCATAAGCTATTGCCCAGAGTGGGAAGACTTCTTATGCTTTTTGAAAGACCTGGGAGAGAAGCCCGAAGGGATGTCTCTTGAGAGAGATGATGTTAACAAAGGTTACAGTAAAGAAAATTGTAGATGGGCGACACCACAGGTTCAAGCTCAGAATAGAAGACACTGTTTAGACTCTGACACAGTGTCTCTTATCTTAACTCTAAGTCAGCACGGCTGGACAGAGAGCACAATATACAAGGAACTAGACTTACCGAAATCAGTGGTAGGAAAAATTATCAGGAAGAAAACCTGGAAGAATGTAGGACCCCTCCCTGGGTGAGTTGTGGTAAACTCTCCAAAAACAATAAGTTTAAATAGGAAGTGAAATGGCTAGAACAAAAGCACACGAAAGACTACAGGAACAAAAGGCACTAGAAGAAGCCTCAGGCAAAGTAACTGAAGTCGATAAAGTCGATAAAGTCGATAAAGTCGATAAAGTCGATAAAGTCGATAAAGTCGATAAAGTCGATAAAGTCGATAA
>DAOUTL010000020.1 GCA_030626685.1 Candidatus Bathyarchaeota archaeon
CCTCACAAATCCTCTCAACTCAGCCAGGGCGCCTTTCAGCTTTAACTCGTCAGCCTTCCTCTCCCCAGCATCCACCAAGGCTTCACCCCTCAAAACCAAAGCAACGGACTCAGCCTTCAAACAAGCCTCCATCAAACGTTGAACAGCCTCACCCACCAACATCCTCTCCCGCCTACAAAGCTCCTTAAAAAGCAATTCACTCGTAACTTGTTCACAAAAGTGGCTAAATGGCAGAAAATTGGCATGTTTAACATTACCGATATGTTTATATTTTTGTAAACAAAAAAGTAATAACTGGTGAAAACATTTGGAGAAAACAGTGGTCATAGCGGTTCGAGTTCCAGAGAAAGTTAAAAAAGACATAGAAGAACTAGGATTCAAAGTTTCCACGTTTATTAAAGAAGCCATCCGAGAAGAATTAAAAAGAAGAAAATCGGAAGAAGCCATGAAATGGATAAAAATGAACAGAGTACCTGGCAAAGAAATAGGGTTTGACAGCGTTAAGATCATTCGCCAAATGAGGGAAACCATGTGAAAAACTACGTAATCGACGCATCCGTTGTCACAAAATGCTTTATAATAGAAGACTACTCAGACAAAGCCACCGAAACCATAAATGCACACATTAAAGGACACATATCACTCTCAGCTCCCTCACTAATAATCTACGAACTAGGGAACGTTTTCTGGAAGCACCCTCAAGTCAACCCCGAAAAAGCTTACATATACATTAAAAAGTTCCTCGACCTCCAGATCAAACTCGCAGACATCCGATCAAACAATAAAATCCTAAAAACAACATGTCAAATAGCAGAAAACAAAAGCGTAACCTTCTATGACGCATCATACCTAGCATTAGCAAAAGAAAGCAAAACAAAATTGATAACGGCAGACGAAACCCTTCACAAAAAAGCACCAAGCACCACACTGCTACTAAACGAGTTCAAAATCTAACTACCCTAAAAGACGAAACTCCCATTCCCTATTAGATTTCAAAATCAACCATAGAAACTCAGAATCATCTTTTCAAAAGCAATCCAGCATTCAGAATTAAATAATGTCCACCAATCACGCCTGGAAACATCACCGGCATATCAAACCTTACACGGTGAGTATCCTCCAAAAAATCCACAACCATATCAAAATCTGCTCCGAAACGCTTTGAAATACGGTGTATTTCTTGGAAACATGTAATCATCCAAGCCCTATGAGTAGTCTCAAAAAGCTTAGCTAACTCCGTCTCCGCCTGACTTTTCAAAATCTTAACGTTTAAACCAAGCTTTAACCTTTCATGGCATGATGCTTATTTCGCAAAAAGGAAGGCATGTTCGGAACCATGAAAAGCGTTGATGTAAGCGACGTAAGAGAACACAGGGAACGACTATGAAGTACATAATAGACTCCTACACATGGACAGAATACTTCATGGGAACTAAAGCAGCAGAAAAAGCCAAAAATATAAGACAAATCCTAAATCGATGTCAAACCGTCAAGAAATCTAACTAAGTTTGAGACGCATCTGTCAAATGTTTTATCAGGTATTTTTCCAAATGCTCCATGCAAACTGTCTCTATAACTCTCGTTCGCCACTTTTGCTTTTATCATTTTAACTCTTTCTCTCAATAATTTTTCACTGCACTTCTCCTTTATGATATCTCTAATCAAACTCCAGTTCTGTTCTGTTCCCGAGAGCATGAATATGTCACGGATGTCTTGTCGTCGAGCTGAAACAAACTTCATGGCGAACAAGAGTTCAGCGTCAGCTATTCTGATCCTGATCCTAATTGGGTTAACTCTACCCACTGTGACCCTTTCCCTTGAATACTTCTTAAACAAGCTGCCCTCAAACACTATTCCGCTGACCCTATCAAACACTGAGTTAAGCAGTAAGTCAAAAGAAACTTTTTCTTTTTTCCTCACGAACCTAAAGTATTCACCGTATGGCACATCTCCCTTCTCTGTCTCTTCAAAACCGTTCTTCATCAATGTCCTCTTTATCTCAGTAACGCCCTCGAACACGACTAGGTCGCAGTCAATTGAGAATCTAGGTGGAACATACGCGTTGACGGCATAGCCCCCTATGAGGACAACATCCTTGGGTAACTCCATCAAGGTTTGGAGGATTAAGGCTTCTCTGGACTCTAGCACTAAACCACCTTGGCTACTTCGTCTAAAACCCTCTCATCTATTCTCACTCTGGTTTTAACCGCGAACTTCCTTTTCAAATAGGCCAATGGATACTCAAAGGACTCTATGTTTCCCTCGCAAAACCTTACCACTTCCTTTAATTTGTCAACAGGCTTTGCTTTGTAAACGTCGAATTCTAACTTCCCTTCAGGAAACAAAACGACAAACTCTCCTATGGATGGTCTCGCCTCCCTAACGAACACGTTCACCCTGTGTCCCCTAAAATACCGCGTCCAAAAAGCCACATCTTTCCTCAACACCTTGACAAAGTATGGCGAGTGTTCCCAACTCCTCTGAATGTAGATGTAATCAGTCCAAACCTCAACTGCACTCGCACCCGTGTAGACGTAGGCTTTACCTGCTTCATCTAATAATCTTGGCACCCTTAACATGACCATAGCTCTAAAAGTTTCATCCGGCCTTACACAAACATAGCTACCTTTTTTCACTCGCTGAATCCAACCCTTCTTCTCTAACACATGCAAAGTCTTCTTGACCATACTCTTACCTAAGAACCAAGCTAAATAATTAGAGTTGAATGGCTGGTCTGCAAACCTGTTGTACAAGATAGCGTATGCCTGCTGGGCATAGGTAGGCACGGGTTCAGTCATAGTTACTTATTTGGTAACCTAATATTTAAAGATAATGGACACTAACGAGTCGCAACAAACTCAGAATTAGATGCGCTCAAAAGTAACTCGCGCGCTGCTGTTCATAGCTCAGACAGCCACAAAGACTGGAAAACCGGACAAAGCCAGAAGCATAACATACTATGTCTAACACTTCACACCCAGGAAAGGTGTTGTGCGTCCAGCATAATTAGCCTACACCTTTCAGGTGAAAGATATAAACGTGGATTAATCAGTTTTCATGGTATGGTGTGAGATGAAAACCTACATCTTTAAAGTTAAGTTGAAGTATGATAAGCGTATTTGGCGTAAGATTGAAGTTCTTGGCAGCCAGACCATGGACAATTTACATATGGCGATTCAGGAGGCCTTTAACTTTGACGCCGACCCGACCCACTTATACTCCTTCTTCATGAGCGGCAAGGCTTGGGATAGGTATTCCGCGTATTGCCATCCAGAGGCAGACGGAGCCCCGGCAACAAGAATGAAAATAGAATCGCTGAACCTTAAACCGAAACAGAAGTTTCTTTACTTGTTCGATTACGGCGACCAATGGGAATTTGAAGTAGAGTTCTTAAAGGAAGGAACCTATGAGAAAGCAGTCTATCCACGCATCATTGATTCAAGAGGAAAAGCCCCAGAACAGTAGCCAGATCATGAAGAAGAAAGCTAGAACGGAATCTCACCGCTCAAAAACGCCCCAATTCCCTAAAGGATGACAAAAAACATTTTACACCATTTTTGAAACAAGCATGCACACTCAACAATTTGTAACTCCTCTTCGGTTATCTCAAATACGTCAAAAACTTTTCTTATGATTGGCAAATGTTTTCTCAAATTTTTGAACATCACTTCGTTAGGTCAAAGAATTCCGGCACATCTTTAGACTGTGAAGAAAAATTCTTAGCATTAAGGTTATTTTATCCGCCGATGGCTTTTTCTGTAGCCTCGTTTGCCTTTTTCAAGAACCTTCTCTTTCTCGCGAATAAGCTCCCTATCCTGAATTTTCGGAAGCGTAGCCACAGCCGTTTCATATGCTGGACGGTAAATAGCCCTGTCAACACGCGTCTCCCTACCTTCTTTCACCGTAACATACCATTCCTCCCCAGCCTCCCCAGCCCTCACTCCTCAAAACCGAAGCGACAGACCCATCCTTCAAACAAGCCTCCATCAGACGCTGAACAGCCTCACCCACCAACATCCTCTCCCGCCTACACAACTCCTTAAAACCGTCAAAAACAAAACCGTCAACCCGCAACCCAGTTTGAGTCTTCACATTGCCCTTTACCATCACCAAAACATGTTACAAGAGAAGGAATAGAACAAAAAGCACTTCTTGAACGCCTAAAAACCATTGTTGAAACATCAGAAACCACACCAATCAACATGGAGATAGCCTTAGAATCCGCCAAGTGTTACATAAAGCTTTTAGAGGAAGCCAAAAAAGCCGGAATCACCACTCCAAACCTCTTCGACGCAACAGTGCTAGCCACAGCCAGAGTACTAAAAGCAAAAGTAATTACAGGTGACGAACACTTCAGAAATCTGCCTGAAACCATATGGATAGGCTAATCTGTAACCCTGCGAAAGCCTTCAACTAACTCCTTTTCCAAAGCTTCCACCCTTTTCCTAGCCTTCTCAACCTCCCCTCTGACACCTTCATCCTTAACCTCCTCTTTACGCTTCTCATTAGACTCTAAAATCAAACGCAAAAACATTGAATCATAACTTTTCAGCAACAACTCGACATTCTGAATTAGACAATGTCCACCGATCACATCTGGAAACATTACCGGTCTATCAAACCTTACACGGTGAGTATCCTCCAGAAAATCCACAACCGCATCAAAATCTGCCCCGAAATGCCTTGAAATGCGATGCATCTCCTGAAAGCAAGCAATCATCCAAGCACGATAAGTAGTCTCAAAAAGCTTAGCCAACTCCGTCTCCAAGCAGCTTTTCAAAACCTTAGTTTTTAAACCAGCCTTCTCAAAGTGTTTACGTGCAGCTTCCGCAGACTCAGCATCAGCACCACCCACGTATTTAATCCAGCGTTTCAACTCCCCTTTCATATGCTCAAGGCTCTTATGCACTCCACGAACAGGAGAATGCGCAACAAGGCAACCACAACTCTTATGCACATCCATTGTTGTTCCGGACGGAACCGTACTATTAACAATAACAAGCTTAGGTTTAAACCGCTCCACACAGCTCACTACAACATTTACAAATTCATCTCGGCTAAAACATGGAACACAAACATGCATAACATCCAATTCGCTTGGCAAACCTCTCCCGCTCTGTCCAACCTCACGCATCTTCGCTTCATCAATGTCAAAACCGTAAACCACAAAACGTCCACTTTCCCTCAGCAACTCATAAAGCGGACGCCCAACCTCACCTAAACCTACAACCAAAGCCTTCTCTTCAACCAAGCCACCGCAGCCTCCAACAGAAACACAAAATAACCATTCAAACTATTTAAACTTCACACAAACGTAAAGACAAAAGGGAATACACATGCCGAAACCAAAAATGGGAAAAGGAGTAATAATAGGCAAAAACGTTCAATTCGGCAAAGACGTCATCATCTGGAACTACGTCGTTATATGTGACAACACAAAAATCGGCGGCGGAACACGCATAGGAAGCTTCTGCGACATAGGCAAAAACGTTCTCATAGGCAAAAACTGCAACATACAAGCCCACGTAACAATCTCAAACGAATGCAAACTCGGCGACAACGTCTTCATAGGACCAAACAGCAGCCTACTAAACGACAAATTCCCACAAAGCGAACGCCTAACACCACCCATTATAAAGGACAACGTCATAATCGGAGGATGCTCCGTAATACTACCAAATATAACAATAGGCAAAAACTCGGTCGTCGCAGCCGGAAGCGTAGTCACAAAAGACATTGCTCCAGAAACAGTCGTAAAGGGAATACCAGCAAAGCCGATGATGACAATAAAGGAATACGAAGCCAAAAAGAAAACCTTCACTCAAACACATCAACGGTGAAAGAATGAAAATCTGGTATGACGCGTGCACAGGAAAACACATCCGATACGGAGTGGCAATAGCCAAACGCCTTAGACGTTTAGGGCACGAGGTAATACTCACCACAAGAAAACACCCCGACACATTAGAACTAGCAAAAATCCTCAACGATAAATTCATTCCCATCGGAGAATATGAACCAGCAACGCTTTTCACAAGGCTGGAAGAAAGTGCAAGACGAATTCTTAAACTATCCAAAATGCTCGAAAACAACACTCCTGACGTTGCAATCTCACATCAATCCGTTGACTTATGCCGCGTTGCCTTCGGACTAAACATCCCAATAATCTTAACCGCAGATACGCCACACGCCACAGCCGTAAATAAACTAACAATTCCATTGGCAAATACCCTCGTCATTTCAGAAGCAATCCCACGACGCTTTTTCAAAAATTACGGCACACCAAAAATCTTCCAGTTCAAAGGAGTAGACGAGGTTGCATGGATTAAACACTTCCAACCGTCAAAATATTTTGAAATTAAAAAACCCCTAATAGTTGTTAGGCAAATGGAAACAAAAGCATCTTACGCCCTCGGAAAACCCGACATCACAGAAAAAATCGCACAAAAACTCACTTCATTAGGAAACGTTCTCTTCCTCCCACGATACACCAAATCAAAAAAAAGAGGCCTAACGATCACTAAAGAGTTTGTGGATTCCGCAACCCTCGTTGCCCACGCAGACCTTGTCGTAAGCATAGGCGGAACCATAGCCAGAGAAGCTGCCCTTCAAGGAGTCCCCAGCATCGCAATCTCAGAGTTTGGACAAACCCATGTGAACAAATACCTCTCAGAAAAAGGATTCCCACTATTCATTGTAGATACGTCAAAAGTGTTAGCCATTGCAAAGAAATACCTTGGAAAGAAATGGGACGTCAAAGAAAAACTTGCAAAGCTAGAAAACCCCGTGGACACAATTGAGAAAGTTATTACAGAAAAACATTTTTCAAAGATCAACAAAAATAAGCGAGAACACCCACAATAGTTAACGGGCCGGTCGTCTAGCCTGGTTAGGACGCTTGCATTTGAAAAGCAAGCCTGAAGCAGCCCTTACGAGGCTGAGGTCGCAGGTTCAAGTCCTGCCCGGCCCACCAACTTGGCAAGTTGCTTTTTGGAAAAATCGTTCGGAAGCCTTTATGACTTTTGCACATTAAAAGCATGCAAGAGAACTACTTTATCTTTAGTAACCAATTATTGTGTCGATGCAATGTATATCTGGACAGAAGCTGAAAACAAGCTTTTGCAGGAAATGAAAAAGAAAAGCATGAGTGCAAAGGAGATTTATGATTCTGAAAAGTTCCTTGGAAGAACACCTCGGGCTATTGAAAATCAGATGCAGAGGCTTCCTTTTGAGTATCAAAAGAAAAAATTTTATGGTACTCAAATCAGCAAGGCTGAAATCCCAGATTTTGAAATGTTCTGTTCTTCGCATTCAATTTCGTAAAAAAACGAGGGGGGAGGGGGTATCAAAAACGATAGGGGGTATCGTTTTTAAGCGACTTGAATTAAAGTTATTACTGTACATGGTCGAAAAAGGAGAACTCCTGAAGCTTTTGCAGAATTTCACGCAAACTTTTTGGAACTTCACAACATCGCATGGTCTCCGAGAAATTTTAGAGTTTTCCTAGGATTAAAGATGCTTAAGTTTGCGTTCCACAGTCTTTTACCAATTTTTGGAATCAATCCCACAGCGTCCGTTCCAAGCTTGCATACAATTGCATGTTCAAAAAACCCCAAAGTTTCGATGTCTACCACGTCACGGCTGCACCTTGTTTGTTTTACGGCCAGCATTACTTCATTGAACGATGCTCCTAAAATTATCAGTCTGTCAAGCAGAGATTTCGCCCAGCCCTTATATAGGGTAAGCTGCCTTTCCGACAGCATGGCCTCGACGCGTCTGTTTTCTTTATCAACACTACAGATTTTGACATTTAACGGCAGGTTTTCACAGAAACCAAACAGCTCAGCTAATTTTTTGAGCGATGTTTCCCTTCCATCTACAAGTTGAGCCTGCAAACGCTGTAGGAAAATTATGGTATCAACGATGTTAGGCGAGAAAACTCCCACGTCTACGTAAAGTTCACTTCTGCTTTTGTTTAAGTCTGTTATGCGCCCTTTTATCGTTGAGAACTTCTCCACACGCTCCAAATGCGTGGGGCACAACCCCATTTCATCAGCCAAGTAGCGTAACGCTACCTTTTCATCTTCGCCAGAAACAGCTATTTGAACCCATCTGCGAGGGGTAACCCCGCAAATTTCTGCTTCAACATTCAAGCCTTTAAGCATAGACTTTAAAAGCTTGTCAACAAGCTTTAGTTGAAAATCGTTGTAACCTTTTGTAAGTAACGTTACGGTAGGCATTTGCAGTCGCCGACTAAAGCCAACATTTCCTCGTGTAGTCTTCGTATTCTTGCAATGGCTGAAGGCGATATCCTTCCAGAAAATTTTTCTATGGTTCTCTCTATCGGTATGAGCCGCGAGCCTTCAATCAACTTGTCCGCATACGAAACAATTTTCTCCTCAAGTGTTTGCGGAATGTAAACGTCTTTCGGCCACCCCAGCCTTTCCGCTTCTTTTGCTGCTATTCCACCGCCAACATGCCGCTTTATTATTGAAATAACTGGTTCTGGCAAACCCAGCGATTTTGCAATCTCTGCACCCACGACGGCGTGGTGGACGCTGTGGGTTTTTGAACGTCCAATGTCGTGTAGAAGAGCCCCTACTTCCACAAGCTCTAAATTAACGTCTAACCCTTTTTCTTTGCATGCCTTCGCGATTTCCACGGCAAGTTCAGTCACTACTTCACAATGTTTTATAACTTTTGTTGAGCATCCGCTCTGACGGAGAAACTGCAACGCTTGCTCTCTCGATGGAAACTTTTCACTCACCCAGTTCCTTCCTTAACTGTTCAACTTTCTTCGTCAACGCTTGAACAATTTTGCCGTTGTCAAAATGCATTAACGGTCTGCCACACGTTGGGCATTTGAAAACAATCTCCACGGCTTCTTCAAAGGGTATCCGTCTACATCCCGGCGTATAACAGTAGTAAAAGTCATGGGTTTTCTCGTATTCAAGTCGAATGTTAAGCTTTTCAAGCACTCGGCGTTTCTGGCTTATTATGAAGCCCTCCAGCTGGTCTGGTTGCAGCTTCCAATGGAATATGAACCACCCGGTTTTTGGATCACGTGTTCTTCTCAGGCTTACAAGAGAATGATCATAAAGTTTGTACAGGATTTTGCGGACTGAATTCAGCCTTATACCAGTTTTGTTCACTATTTCATCGTCTGTTATTTCATCTGAGTTTTTGAGGATCCCAATTAATTTAACAGCTTCTTCTTCGCCTAAGGCTTCTGCAACCTTTATTAACGCCGTATCATCTATGATAGATAACATAGCAACCATTTCGCTCAACCGCTGAACGTTTTCTCCTCTAAATACATATTCGCAAGCCGTAATTTAAATCTCTTTACCAAATCCAAATCAGAACTAACAATCTCTAACTATTTTCTTCCCCCTCTTCTGAGGAATTATCCTCACCTCCGCGTTCTCAAAACATTTCGTCAGCTCCCTCCCTTCAAAAAAGCGATCTAGAAAAACGGCTAGACTCGCACACTCCGAGTGAGGTTGATTCCCAATTGCTACATTGAAATCGGAGACAGCCTCTGAAAAAAATTCCCTTGGAACTTTTTGGCTTCCAACAATAACCAGAATGTCTTTTCCAGAAGCCTTAATCCTCTGTAGCACATCGCTTGTTTCTATGTTTTCTCCATAAGCCGTAAGGTGAACAACTATCCCACCCTTTGCTTTCCAATCTTTAACTGCTTTCTTCCAAGGAATTCCCATCTCAAAAAAGAATGGTCCTCCCCAATTCTTTACGACTTTTTCAACAGTCTCCTTGATTCTTTTGTCCTCTATATCGGTTAGCATGAGACCGGAGGCTCCTAACGCCCGTGCTGTTAACGCCACATGCGTTGTAAGTCTTAAGTCCCTTTGAAGTCTGTGACCCCACCTTAACACCACGATTCCAGGCATGTTCTTCCCTCTGCTAGGCTTTTACTGCTAGAATTTTCTCAAATTTCCCATTAAACTCTTCCACACGGTTTTTTACTTTTTCTGCGAACCACGGGATTGCTTCAAAAACCACGTGAGCCAAGCTGTCCGTGTACTTTAGTGTTTGTACGTCTGCACGGTTAAAGAGCCATGAAATAAATGACATGGTTTCACTTGTTAATGGAATGGTGAATGAAGCTCGAACATAATTTTTCAGCGTATTCAGTACTTCTTGTTTCAGCAAGTCAAAGTTAATTTTGTATAATGCTGATATGGGCACGGAATTTGGCGCCTTCTCTTTTAGGCTTTCAAGTCTTTGCTGCACTTCTGTTTCTGGCTGTAAGTCAATCTTGTTTAGAGCTGTTATTACCGGAATACCGGATGCTCCTATGCGCTCTATCGTTTCTAGACAACACGAAAGTTTCTTTTCAACAAGACTCAGCGGCTCGCTCACGTCCACCACCAGAAGTATCAAATCTGAATAAACGGTTTCTTCAAGGGTTGAATGGAACGCCTCTATCAAAGTCAGTGGAAGACGGTCTATGAAGCCAACAGTGTCTGTTAGCAAGAACTTCTTTCTTGAGAACTCTACAAGCCTCGTTGTTGTTGAGAGCGTCGTGAATAAAGAGTCATCCACCGGAACTTCTTCCTCTGCGAGAACATTAAACAACGAACTTTTTCCAGCATTTGTATATCCAGCTAAAGAAATTAACGGAAAACCTAATTCCATTCTTCTCTCGCGGTGCAAAAACCTTTTTCTCCGAATCTTCCCAAGTTTTCTGCGTATAGACTGTAATTGTCTCTTCACGGTCTCGTAGTAAACATCCACTTCGTACGCCCCAAGCCCCATAAATCCAGGTTGCTCCTCCATTCTCGCCAGTCTCACCTTTTCCTTCGCATGCGTCAACTCATATTTCAGCCTTGCCAGCTGAATTTGCAGCTTCGCCTCGGTCGTTGCGGCTCTTCTTGCAAAAATTTCTAGGATTAGCTGGAAACGGTCAATGACCTCAACGCCTGTGGCTTTCGCCAAATTATAAGCCTGAACCGATTTCAATCGGTTATCAAAGATTATTTTTTGAGCACCTGTTTCTTTCACAAGATCCGCAAGCTCTTTCACCTTCCCAGCGCCTATTTGGTAGCGGGAGTCTGCCCTTCTAACCTGTTCCATTTTGCCTACGATTGTGTATCCTGCGGATTCTGCTAGGCTTTTTAGCTCTTCTAGACCTGATGATTCAAAAGATTCTCGGCGTTGAACTATGACGGCTTTCGTTACTTTTTCTCCTCCATTTTCTTCTTGCTTAACTGAATTAGATCTCCCAAAGTTAGTTTGTGGCTTGCTGGTTTAGGAATCCTTGTTTGCGAAATCTTTCCTTCCGAGGCTGGAACAAGCAACTTAACTTTTAATTCGTGCTCCAATTTTGCTGCAAGCTTGTTGTCCGGCGTCATCTTTCCCGTCTCGATTTTTTTGAGAACCGATACCTTCTCGCTTATTTTTTTACCTAACTCTTCATGGGAAAGCCCTAATTTTTCTCTTGCTTGTCTTACTTTCACGTCAAAATTTTCCACGAGTTCCAGTGTCGTGCCAACCGTTATTTTTGGCGGTTTTTTGCTTTGGACTTTTAAAGGTAGACGCCTTGCTTTAGGCTTCAACGCAGTGGTTTCAGGTTTTGATTCTTCCCAGCAAACTGTTCCGAGTTTCGCACATCCACCACATACTATTAGCTTTGCGCCTTCAATTATAACCCTGTGAGGCTCGCCGTGTATTTTGCGTCCGCAGACTTCACATCGCACTTGTTGACACACCTAAATTGTTTTTATTGTTTGGTTATGTTTATAGTTGTTGAATTACAGCCTATTAATTAATGGTGTGTAAGCTTGGAAGACTCCCTTAGACGAATTAGAAGCGTGGCGGACTACCAGTTCGGAAAAGGAGTAGGCGCTGAACTTTTCCCCGAAAACGTGGAAATCGTCTGTTCCAAAAGAACCGGCAGAATCCGCTACGTCTATTCGGATGATAAAAGGCTTGCAACACTCCGTCCAACGGACGGCTTGTTTTCCCTAAGCATTGCAGGCGCAAAACGAATAGTTAAGAATGCAAGTTCAGCTAAATGCCTTGTTACTGTTCGGGATGATGTTGCAAAGTTTCTCGCTAAAGGCGGCGATGCCTTCGCAGGGCACGTCGTTAAGGCTGACGATGACATTCGCCCAAAAGACGAGATTATCATAGTTAACGAGAATGGTGAAGTTTTAGCTGTTGGGCGCGCCGTCTTGTCAGGCGAAGAAATGAAAGCCTTCAAAAAAGGCGTCGCCGTTAAGGTTAGACGCGGGCGCATGGAAGAAAGTTAAGTATGAGAACTAAATAGTAATCTAAGTGACAAGGTGGTTTTATGCGTAGACGCGTAACCCCCCGCGAAGCAAAACGCATGATGCAACGCATGGGCCTAAGCATGAACGCAGTTCCAGACGTAGAACAAGTAGTCATAAAAACAAGCAGCAAAGAAATAACCATTGAAGAGCCAGAAGTTGCAATAATGGAAGTTCAAGGACAGAAAATCTTTCAGGTAACCGGCGGAAAAATAAGCGAAAAAGCAGCAGAACGCAAGTTAGTCATACCAGAAGAGGACGTTAGGCTTGTAGCTGACCAAACTGGCAAAAGCGTAGAGGAAGCCAGAAAAGCGCTGGAAGAGTGCGGAGGAGACCTGGCCAAGGCCATTCTCCTGCTTCAATCATAAGCGCTTTAATATGTCGCCATGAGTCTTAAGGCATAGGGGCAGCACAAGAGTTTCTGTTCGAACGTTTTCCAAGTATTCCAGAAGCCTTGCTTTAAGTAAGGCTGAAGCTTCTTTGTTTCGCTGAATCTTATTGTTGAAGAAGAGGGTGCTCAATAAGTTTGAGCTAAACTGCATGGAAAGTGGCTAAACCTAAGTGTAAAGCGATGTTCCGTTGGTTTTAAGTTCAGTTTCATATAATATTCTGGCGAGGAGGCTAAATTCATAAATGTTTGATGTCATTTCAGTGGGGCACTTCACCATAGATTCAATTTTCTTGCCAGATAGACATATGCCCTTTGTTGTTTTAGGCGGTTCTGCTGCCTACGTTTCTTTTACAGCTAGACGTTTGAATGCAACTGTTTCTGTTGTTTCCAAGGTTGGCGATGATTTTCCAGACGCTTACAAGTGGTGGCTTGAGCAAGAGGGCATTGATTTATCTGGAGTAGTTAATGTTGAAAATGCGCAAACTACACGTTTTGAACTGAAATACAGCAATGACTTGACAGATCGAATTTTGCGGCTGAAGAGCAGAGCCCCACCAATCACTGTTGATGATTTGCCAAAATCTCTGAAAGCGAAAGCTATTCATATCGCCCCCGTAGCTGGCGAAATAACCTACGAAGTTGCCAAAAAACTGAAAAACTGTGCCGATTTGTTGTCCCTTGACCCGCAGGGACTGGTGCGAAATTTCGGCGAGAAAGGAAGCGTCACACACAGTTCGCTAACGGACAAACGCATTTTAGAACTCGTTGACATTTACAAGTCATCTTCAAACGAGATTAAAGCTGTAACTGGCTTGTCAAGGCTTAATTCGGCTATAAAGGCGGTTCATGATTACGGCGTCGAAACGGTCATCGTCACTTTGGGAATGAAGGGTGCAGTGCTTTCCATCGAAGAAAA
>DAOUTL010000126.1 GCA_030626685.1 Candidatus Bathyarchaeota archaeon
CAACGTATACCGTTGCCCCAAAGACCTCCAAGAACTTCGCCCTAGAAATCATGCAATTGAAATTTATCTTCAATGTTAGCTTTTAGAGATAAAAGTTCAAGTTGTTCTTTCATGATCTCTTACCTGTCCTAAGAGGATTTGAGCGCGCGCACGCTAATTACCGAGCAAACTAATGTTTACTAACGCAGAGTTCTTCAAGCACTCTAAACTCTTGTAAGATTGCATCATAGAGCGTTGTTAGAAATCTCCTTGCTTCCTTTTCCTTGAACCCTAAAACTTGTAACAATGCCAAATCTATCTTAACTTGTAGGAACTTGTATAATTATTGGCAATCCGTCCTCTCCTAGACCTATCAGAATCACCGGCACGTCCAGTTCCTTCATCGCTTCTAGCCACATGTAGAGTTCTGTGATCTTTTCAGAGTCTATGTCTGGATTGATGGTTAATATTAAGTTGATGGCTTCTCTAGTTCCGTTTGCTTGTAATATTTTAGATTTAGCTATGCCTTGTGCTTCGATTATCTGTTTTTGAGCAGTAGCATTTGCTAATATCAAGATTTTTTCTCTTTCGAAATCTGCTTGTATCTTCTGTTGTTCTGCAACCAGTTTATCTTCTATAGCATCTGTATACTTTGTTGGATAGCCAACATTCTTCAAGTCAAGTTCTAAGCGTATCAAAGCATCAGCCAAAGATGGTTCTGCTGTTATCCTATTAAGTACTGACTGTTCAACTTCATAGGCGACAACATCCCTAAACTCTATCGTTTCTAACGCGGTGAAGTTTTTCGTAACTAAACGGATTGTTTCTGCCATGATTGACTCGATAGCTTTTTCTTTATAGTTTAGATTCGGAAAGTTTTGATAGAGTTCTTTTATTTTATCCGGGTCAAGGCTCCACCTAATCAAGACTTCTATCTGCATTTCAAGTTGGTCACTAGAAAAGCATGGAATTACATCTTCGAACGTGTCAGTTGCATAGTAGACTTTCACTACTCTAACCCAAGGTGCTCTAAGTCCCCAAGTAGGACCGATGCGAGGTTCTGAAACTGTACCAGCAAGTGGATCGACCAGAAGTGCTGCTTCTCCGACTCCGACCATGAAAAAGCATAGAAATCCAATGAGTGCCATTCCGACAAAGAATATCAACAGAATCACAACTAGAATAATTCCGATTTTCGGCAAGCCATTTCGTCTTCTTATTTCGTCTTCTTTTCGCCAGCTCATTTTTCACCCTCCTTTTGTTTTTGTTTTAAGACCATGAAATCCTCCCCTCTCCATACATGTTCTACGTGCGTTCACAACCAAAATCAACATTCCATTATCGTCGCATTTAACTTTTTATCACTTATAAGTCTTTAAATGTGAAATGTGAAAAAGTTTTCTTCAGAGGTCTGAAGAAGCTTGCTAAACTTTTAAAAAGCGTTTACGAAAGAATAAGGTTTAAGGATATTCATTTTCTGCCTCATTGTAGCGCGCGTTAAGACATTATGTGTAAATATGAGGGAAGATGTTTGGGTAAACGGATAGAAAAGGAGTTCAAGCCTCCAAAATATGTTATGCTAACGTTGGACGAATTAATCCGACTGATAATTTGCGTGATACTTGACATTGTTGAGTACGCCGTTCCGATTCTCCTTGCCCCCGTAGTAGGTGACATGCTAGACGTCATAGGAATCGTGGCAGGCATCATCATGTTTGGCTGGATCGGGTTCTTGTCAATCATCGAGTTCGTGCCTATGGCTGACATTCTCCCCATCTTCGTCCTCACATGGGCTATATGGTACTATCTAAAGAAAAAGAGAGAGAAAAGGGAAATAAAAGAATGGAAGAAAAAATGGATGTAAAGGAAGCGGTGATCTTTCCTCTCTCAAAGTCTCTTCCAAGAAAATCGATGTTGTATGTTCCTCCCGGAGGCACGCATGGAGCTTTGGACTTTCCAAATCCGTTAGTCTGAAACCAGTTCCTACGAAGGACTTCTATAAACTTCTCGTGAGCCGCGTATTTTCCTCTAAGCCTTTAAACTCTATGGTTGTGTTTTCTCAATCCAAACCGTTTCGCGGTCCATGTTTTGGCACAGTTTTAAGGCGTTAAATGTTGTTTCGGCGCCATTTAACATTTTTGAGCCTCAAATAAATTTTCTTTTGAGTACTCAAAAGAGAAGGCTTTGACGAAGCTTCTCATCTTCGACTTTGTCTAGCAACCGTAGAAGCCCCCTCACGCTTAATTCATTTTCATCCCAGACTCATGTTGAAAAAATACGGGAGTATGTTGCATTGGCTAAAATTTTACGCAATAGCATGATAATAAGGCGGTTTCGGGAGCTACCATTTCTCCTTTTGGGACCCGAATCAGAAGCTTCAGACTGCTGCATAGCCGCAACCATAGTTTCTTAACCTACAATTTCAGCCTTTCTGATTTGTCTGACAAGACTAAGGTGTTCGATTTGTTTCGGTTCTCGAGAGACAGCTAAGCCATAGAAACAGTAATAAAACAATTCAGCAAAAGCTAAAGCCATGTTCAGAAGGGGGCTACATGTTGGAAAATTATATTTCTAAAACCTCTAAATCTAAGGCTTTGTACGAACGTGCCAAGAATTTTCTTCCAGCAGGGGTTTCTTACGCAATCCGCTATTTTGAGCCTTACCCCTTTTACACAGCCAAAGCAAAGGGAAGCAAACTTATCGACGTTAATGGAAACGAATACGTAGACTTCTGGCTTGGACACACAGCACTCATACTTGGTCATAGCCCACCAGCAGTTATGGACGCTGTTAAAAAACAAATCGAAATCGGCACCCATTTTGGAACATCCCATGAACTGGAAATAGAGTTAGCTGAGCAAATTGCAAAGATGGTTCCAAGCGCAGAAATGATACGTTTCACAAATTCTGGAACAGAGGCAAACATGTATGCTGTACGTTTGGCACGTGCATGTACAGGTAGAAATAAAATCGTCAAATTTGAGGGAGGATGGCACGGAGGCTACGATTCACTTCATGTCGGAGTTAAATATCCCTTCGATGTTCCAGAGTCCGCGGGATTGACGGCTGGAGCCCTTCAAGACACAATTGTTGCACCGTTTAATGACCTTGAAGGGGTAAGGGAAAAAGTGAGGAATGAAGCAGTTGCCGCTATTGTAGTTGAGCCTATGCTTGGTGCGGGTGGTTGCATCCCAGCTGAAAAAGAATTTTTGAAAGGGCTGAGGGAACTTTGCGATGAAAAGAGTATTCTGCTAATTTTTGATGAAGTAGTTACAGGCTTTCGACTGGCTCCCGGCGGCGGTCAACAATATTATGGTGTAATACCAGACCTAACGGTTTTTGGAAAGATTTTGGGAGGAGGTTTTCCGATAGGTGCTTTTTGTGGACGCCAAGATGTCATGGAACGATTAAATACGCTGGTTTATGAACGCCCACACTACTCCTTTCACGGCGGAACCTTTTCGGCAAACCCAATATCAATGACGGCTGGCTTGGCAACGCTGAAACTTTTGGAAGATGGTCAGCTTATAAGTAGAATGAATAGGACGGGAGAAAAAATTAGAGGGCAAATAAAGGAAATATTCGAGGCAGATGATGTTGACGTGCAAGTCACTGGGGTGGGCTCATTATTTAGCGCGCATTTTACAGTAGAGGAAGTGAAGGATACGCGTGCCGTTTTTAGGGCGGATAGGAAGAAACTTGCCGAATACCATCTAAACTTAATTGCAAACGGCGTTTTCTTCTCACCAACACACATGGGTGCCTTAAGCACCGCACACTCTGAAGCTGACATACAGAAGCTGCTTTCAGAAACCGAAAAATACGCAAATCTATGTGGAAAATAAACTCCAACGCATCCCGCCAGCGTCTTACTTTTTCATGGTTCTAAGCGTGAATTCCACCTTCTTCAAGTCTAAAGGAGTATTAACATTGAAGAAAGTTCTAAGCGTTGGGTCTAATTGTTGAAGAACAAGCGTAGAAACATAACGTATGCCTCGCAGCTTTTCCACCATGGAGCGCATGTCCAGTTTTCCTTCACTAAGGCGTTCTTAGCAGCCTCTAACGCTGGCTTTGTGCGGTAAACCGCTTGTAAGGGCTCTATGTAACCGTTTGGCCAGCGTGGAATAACC
>DAOUTL010000060.1 GCA_030626685.1 Candidatus Bathyarchaeota archaeon
CGCTTCTTTTTCCATTTTCTCAGACTATGCACGCATTTTTTTATCAAAATAAGCCTAAATTGAGCCTACTTTTCTGGTGCGGGGGGTTAGGTGCACATATACGTTTATAATCCACGTTTTTTGCGAAGGGGCGCGACACCTTGAATGCGCGCTCTCGCTTCATCGTTTGGCACATCTGCGCTAAAGCTTTTAACTAGACCAGTTTTGACAAGATTTCTTCTCGTTTGAACAGCTTTACACCTATTCTGAATGCGAATAAATCAATAATAGCGAACAAACCTATTAACGCTGCAACCAACACAGGTCCAAAAATTATTGCGCCCGTGACTTGTCCAAATACTAATGCGAGGATGGGAATTAACAGAATGGCGCTAATTTGTTGAGCCTCTCTAAAACCTTTCACTTTTGCTGAAACCATAACCGTCAAGCCGATGCTTGCAAGAGCCACCGTCGGAGCAAGCCCAAAAATCAGCATGATCCAAACCGCGTTTGGAAGCAATAATCTACCATTGAAGATGGCGAAAGAGAGCAAGTCCACAATTGTTGAATAAATCGAGAAGGAGACCACTGTAACTATCATGGATGGAATGAAGGAAACCAGTATTTTTCCTAGAAACAATTCGCTGTCCGATATGGGCGTCGCCAGAAGAGCTTCGATTGTTTTCCTTTCCTTCTCCCCTGCGAAACTGTCCGAGGCTATTACGCTTGATGTCATGAGAGGAATTATTAGAAAGAACGGGGCAAAGAAGTACAGCGACATTATGTAAACTAGAACTTGCTGATCTGTCATTCCTACAAGTTCGTCTTGCACATGGTTGGGCAAGTTCTGTATCATGGTTTCAAGACCGTCTAGAGATGATCCCGGCATAGCTGCTAGGCTAGGAATCAGCACAATGAGCACTGGGAGCAGTATGGAAAACATGAAGGGTACAACAACTATCGGTAGGATGACTTGCCAGTTTCTACGAACCTCATGCCAATCCTTTTTGAAAACCAGCATGGCTTTATGAGTTCTCAACTTCATTCCTCCTTAACCAGTTTTAGATAAGCTTCTTCAAGGGACGGGTGAAGAACGTTTACGGATAAAACCATGCCACCAGTGTATACGATGCTTCTGACCACTTCGGGTGTGGCTGATTTGACGTCGTCCAGAGTTATTATTAACTGAGATGTAGAATTGTCGACATTAACTTCCCTGACTTGCTTGAGCTCTTTCAAGGCTTCAATGATCTTCTGATTCAGCTTCTTCAACGTAACTTGGAGAGCATGTTGACCCGCTATTCTGTCACGAAGCTCATCCGGGGTTCCTACGATAATGTTCTTGCCCTTGTTAATAATCATCACCCTGCTACACAATTTCTCAGCGTCTTCAAGGCGGTGTGTGCAAAGCAGAATAGTATGCTTCTTACGCTGACTAAGCCTCTTCATAAGGTCTCTAATTACCTTTGACGACTCTGGGTCAAGACCTGAGGTTGGCTCGTCCAAGAACAGTATGGGAGGGTTGTGCACGAGTGCCCGCGCAATAGCAAGCTTCTGTTTCATACCTCTCGAAAACGTTGCCACCTTGTCATTTCTCCGCTCCCATAGCTCAAAGAACTCAAGCAGTTCCTTAATTCTATTCCGTTTTTCTTGCACGTCTGAGAGGCCATAGGCTTCTGCGAAAAAATCCATGTTTTCATAGGCTGTTAGCCTCTCGTATAGGCTTGGGTTCTCGGTTAGAATTCCAACTATTTGTCTAACCTTTAACGAATCCCGGCTAATATCGTATCCACCTACCTTGGCAGACCCCCTTGAAGGCGAAATAAGACATGCAAGCATGCGAACAGTCGTTGTTTTGCCAGCACCGTTCGGTCCCAAGAGCCCAAAGACCTCGCCTTCCATAACTCCGAAGCTTAGGTGGTCCACTGCCGTAAGAGAACCGAATTTCCTAGTCAATCCTTCTGCTTCAATACTTGGCATATCAGACACTTTCGCCTACTTACCTAACTCTTAGTCTTTTATTAAATTTCATATAGGTAGCTACACTTAAAATCTAATGACGCTCGGAATTTTAATCCTTGGGGCGAAATCTTGTGCAAATTTAGTGCGGGGGGTTAGGTTTACACATCGGTTTAAATTCTCGGGATTCCAGCTTTCATGTAATAACATGGATAGGATTTGTATTTAGCATCCGCATCCAACATTCAGTGTCTTTTCATGAGTTTACTTATGTTATACGTTACAAGTGGGGTGCTTGCCAAGAAAGAGACAGTACGCAAGGTGCTGGATAACCATGTCACGCCGCTGTTGCTTGGCAATATTGCTTGTTCAAATCTATGAATCATATAAGCTGAAAAAATAGACAGCAAAGATATACCTATCGCAAAAATCGTTGAGTGAATAACATTTGTCTTTACGTTCTTTGAAAAATAGTGCCGATCATAAAAGACGAATAGAATGATGCCGAAGATCATTCCAGAAAGACCGACTAAATACATGCCAACCATATATCCTAATGAGAGGTTCGGTGTTGCATGCAAATTTTGGACCGACACGTAGATGTCAACGCTGAGTGGTGCCATCAGAGTGACGCTTACAATAAAGAAGAGAAAAACGATTTTCCCAATCGATTTTTCAAGTTCTTTACGAACCACGGCGCTTGACCTCTGCCTCTCCTTCTCAACTTTTCGAAAAAGCACTATACTTGTTTGTCCTATTTCTGAAAGACGGTATTTCCCTCTTTTGGACTGCTCAACCAGAGGTGCCAGTTCCTTTAAATGATAGCTCATCAAGCCAGTGTCATTTACGCTCACAGCATTCTGGATGTCTGTAAAGGATACTTCACCCTTCTCATCGAGAAGAAGCAAAATGCGGCGACGTACTGGATGTTTCAACGCGGCGAATATCGCATCGTATTCATCCGTTTCTGCCAAAGGAGCACCTTAACTCTTCTTTCGTGAGATACAATAAAAACGTTTTCGTGAAGAAAAACTGGAGTAGAGAAGCATATTTACTAAAAGCACTTGAAAAAATCACCCAAATCTTGTCCAAATATGGTGCGGGGGGTGGGGTTCGAACCCACGAACGCCTACGCGACAAGGTCCTAAGCCTTGCTCCTTTGACCACTCGGACACCCCCGCAACAACGAGTATACCAAAATGTTCAGTAAGCTCCTTATTTATTTTAACCTTTATTTCTCGAAAATAAAAGAACGGTTAACCCTGACCCTTTTTCTGTTTTTATGCCTGTTTCCAATGGTTTTGCAGGGAATCGCTGCCTCGAAAACCATAGGACCAACTGTTCAGGAAATGGAGTATCGCGAGCTAGAAGTCATTGGAAATATTATCGAACAAAACTCGGTTATAATCGTTGATTTCCGCTATGGATATTGGCTTGAATACGTTACGAGGCAAGACATCGCCAAGAAACCATCTATTGAGCTTTGGCAAAAGTATGAACACGTTTTTCTTCTGATGCATAAACTCCAACCACGCAAGCCGCCACAACACTCTACAAAAATTATTGAGACACAACACTTCATGTTATACAAACTGCCACCGCCTCCATGACCACAACACTCAAAATCTTTAAAGCATAAAATTTGCCTTACATCTTAATAGGCAATAGTGCCTCGGTGGCTTAGCCTGGTTAAAGCGTCTGCTTGGTAAGCTCGATGATGCCGGGCGCAAAGAGCAGAAGATCGCGGGTTCAAATCCCGCCCGAGGCTTTGAACTGGCTGTTCAGCGTGTTTTCACGTGCCTACATACTTATTTTTGTGAAGGGTTTGTTTTAGGCTTGCTGGCTGGTTTGGAGCTTGAAGCTTTTCGGTTAAGCATGAAGCGCGTATCACGCTGTCTTGGCTTAGAAAGAAGAAATACTGGTACAGACTTAAAGGCGGAGAAGAACTGAGTGTGATAGGAAGATTTTTAGAGCTGTTGCCGAAAGTGCATGACGCCTCCTTGAAAAGGGAAATTGAAGAAGAGCCTAAGAAACATTAGATAAAAAGGCTTGGCTCTTCTGTGACACAAAAGAAAAAATTTTTTGTGACACAAATTGGTAGGGCTGAAATTCCAGATTTTGAGGATGTTCTGTTCTCTGCATTCAATTTCGCAAAAACGTAGAGGGGGGAGGGGGTATGAAAAACGATAGGGGGTATCGTTTTTGACAGGTAAAACCTCTCGCAAAAACATGATTAGTCGACGTGTGGCTCAGCTTAAGGATAGCATTGCGGTTGACACGCAGAAAATGCGCGGTAAAACCCTCAAGAAACTTGAACAACCTTTTCGATTTAGCTGTATCTCTCGCTAAGGGCGAAGTTAAAACACAGACTGAAGAAGGCATAGAAAACCCAGGCGGAAGCATAATGGTGCGGAAGGCTTAACAACATAAGTCGGGCGTTATTTATATATCCACAGAGGTTTAATGAAAATAGAGAGGGAAATCCTTATTGCCCTTTGATGAATTCCTAACCTATGGACTGATAGCATTAGGGGTGATTATCGCTTGTTTAATAGTTATTTACGCCATGAGAAAACGTGGGAAAAAAGAAGAAAAGCTTTCGGAAGAAGAGAAATTAAAGACGGAATTTAAGGGTGCACCATTTAAAATCGTGAAAAGCGTTTCTCCACAGGAAGCTTCACGCGCGAGGGAAGAGCTTAGAATCCTAGACTTAGAAAGGGAAATTTTAAGCGACGCAATCCGACGGCTTTATGAAGCCCATGCGGAAGGAAAAATAACGGAAGAGGAGAGGGAAAGGCTTGCGCAAACTTATAAGTCTCGAATGATGGCTGTTAAAGAAGCCATTTCAAAAGATGAATCACTGGTTGCTTTACACGAGCTTGAAGCCATGCAAGAAGACTTGATAAAATTGTTCAGCGAACGCTTCGACGAAGTAAGCGTAAAAATCGAAGACTTACGATCAAAAGTGGAAGCAAAACCGATAAAAGAAATAACCATACCGGTTGCAAAACCGTCGACAGAAAGATCTGCTGAAAAACCCGCTGCTGAGGAAAAGGCAAAGAGGAGGAGGAAAAGAGCGCCAGCCAAGCCAAGCCCAAGAGCAGAGGCTGAAAAAAGAATAGAGCAAATCAGGGCTGAAGTGGAAAAGGTTTTGGAGAGACTGGGGCAGATGGAAATTGAAACTTAGAAAGGAATGGGTTGAAAAGGCGAAGAAGAACGCTGCATTAGAAGCCGTTAAACACGTTAAAGAAGGTTTTGTCGTAGGCTTGGGCAGCGGAAGCACAGCCGCTTACGCCATCGAGGAAATTGGAAACAGAATAAAGCGCGAAGGACTGCACGTTTTAGGCGTTCCAACATCATATCAAGCTTTCATGTCAGCCATTAAACATAGAATTCCAACAACAACACTGGAAGAACATCCCATATTAAATTTAACGATAGACGGGGCGGACCAAATAGATGATGAATTAAACCTGATTAAGGGCATGGGCGGGGCTCTCACGCGCGAAAAGATCGTTGCCTCTGCATCAAAAAAACTCGTTATCGTCGCCGACGAAAGTAAAAAAGTTAAGTGTTTAGGAGAAAACAACCATCCGGTGCCGATAGAAGTTTTGCCTTTAGCAGCGCAGCCTGTAATGCTTAAAATAACAGAAATCGGCGGAAAACCAATTCTAAGAGAAGGAACAAAAAAAGTTGGACCCGTCATAACGGATAACGGCAACATAATCATTGACGCAAATTTCGGACTAATAGATAAACCCGCCGAGCTGGAACGTAAAATCAAAAACATTTCAGGCGTCGTTGAAACAGGATTATTCATTAAAATGGCTGACATTGTTTACATTGGAAAACCAGATTCCACAGAAAAAATTGAACGAAAGAAATAACAGTTCGCCCTTCCACATGAAAAAATGGAAACTTTAAAACATGCTCTCAAAACAATATTGAGTGAAGCCGGGGTAGCCTAGCATGGTTAGGGCGCCAGACTCATAACCTGGAGAACGCAGGGGCCAAGCGTCCAGAGGTCGCGGGCTCGAATCCCGCCCCCGGCACCAATAACTGTTTGATTGCGTATTACGTTGCTTTAGTGTTATGGCTTCAAATGACGAAGAAAGTGTTAACCTCTGTTCTTTGAAAGGATGATGATTGATGTTGTGCTTTTTGTTGATATTTCACGTTGATCTCCGAAACCCTTTTTCACATAGGCATTTTTTATGACAATTTTGTCGCCAACTTCTAGGGTGCCAGTGGTGTCTGCGTGTTTTCTCCATGCTGAAACCCATATTGTGCCAGTTTCATCCTTCAATTCAAAAACGGCGAGTTTCACAAGCTCCCCCTTAGATGTCTTTACCTCCCTAATTAGGGGTTTAGTAGCAACTTCTCCTTCAACATTAACGCGGTTTAAGCCTTCCTTCAAATCCGCTATTTTTAATAATTTCTTTTTCGGTGCTACGGCTTCCACGTAAGTTCTAGAATCCACGTGGATTTCTAATCCTTCTCTCATTGCTTTCTTCACTTTCGCATTTACCAGCTGCAATCCGACGCCTCTCTTCAGCGTTTTTTCAATATCATCCACTTTTTCGTTCCAAACAACAACTGGTATTTCACCTGTTTCGTCAGCCAGTGTAAATCGCATGACTTTTCCAGAGCTTGAATCTTGTCTTTTGAAGGTGGATGCTGGAAAAAGCTCTTTGACGGTGCCGGTGATGTTTACTTTTTTGTTTTTGTAGGTTCGGGTTATTTCTCCGATTTTTGTTGTGAACTTGCTGATGGTGGGATAGTCTTTTGCTTGGAGGTCTTGTGGGTCAGTTTCGATTTCACCTCTATCTCCGATGTGTAATTCGACTCTCCCGCTACGGTTTTCCTTTGTATACCCGTGAGAAAAACGGATTATCTGTCCAACTTTCACTTTACCGGATTCTATGAGGTTTGTCTTGTCATTCCACAAAACAACTCGGAAAATATCGTTTTTGTCAGCAATGAGCAAACTTGCAACTTTCCCGCTTTTATCCGCCTTAAAGGTTTTGGGAGGAAAAACAGCGACAACCCGTCCGACGACTGTAACATCATTTAAACCCGGAACCAAGTCCACTATTGAAAGCGTGGGCATTGAAGTTTCCCTTGAAGTTTCTACGCCAAGCTCCGCCGCAATCATTCGCATAAGAGTTTCATCTGCAATAAGACCGGCAGTTTTCTTTTTTTCTTTCTCTAATTTTTCCAAAATCTCTTCTCTTGAAATCTCAGGATGCTTCGAAAGGATTTGCTCAATTATCTTTTCCGTTGTCATTTTAGCTCAGATACCGCTGAAGATGAGGAAGAATTGGTGCTATAAAGTTTATTAAAGTGCTGTTAACGACTTTTAAATGTGCGAAGAGTGTTTAACATGATCATGGATGCTGGAACGCTTTACGGTTTAGGCATCGCCTTAGTATTCGCTGGGATGCTTGTCATCTTAGTTGCGATCGTTTTGCTTTTCATATCAAGCGTTAAGGGGGAGGGAAAAGTCAGAGGCGGCGGAGCCGTAATAATTGGGCCTTTTCCAATAATTTTTGGAACAGATAAAGAATCGGTTAAAACGGTTTTGCTGCTCTCGATAATAC
>DAOUTL010000138.1 GCA_030626685.1 Candidatus Bathyarchaeota archaeon
AGGCTAAACGAGATATCAGAGAAATCTGTTCTTTTGTGCCCCCACTCAAGGAATCAAATGGGATATTGTAACCATCCATCGTCCGACTGGAAATTTCTAATTTTTCATTTACCTCTACTTTAAAGGATTCGTTAAACACTAAGGTTCCAAGCCTCTCGATTTTCTCTTTAAGAGGGGCTACATAGGCAAGACGTGCTTTATTACGTTCATCTTTCATAGTGGTGTACAGCAACTTGGCTGCCGAACCCCTCCGGATCATCGCTGCATTTTCTTGCTGTATGTGATCGAGATGACTCTCGGCAGCATGGAGCTTCTCATACAGGCCCTCTTCACC
Organism: Candidatus Bathyarchaeota archaeon; assembly: GCA_030626685.1. GTDB lineage: Archaea > Thermoproteota > Bathyarchaeia > Bathyarchaeales > Bathycorpusculaceae > DAOUTL01. Next base: position 335 of record DAOUTL010000138.1, read on the forward strand.
GAAGACCTTTAGGCGAGTTTGTACTTCCGTATTTTCTGTCTGTGCATCTTCAAGCTTTTTCTTTGATGTTCGCAAAGAGCCCCTTGCCGTTTCTTCCAGAGTTCTTACTCGGTCAGGTTCCTTGTCGCTGAGATTTTCGTCGGCAGACTTGACGTTCTCCTCTTCTGCATTGACAGTCTTTGTGTACTTCGAAAGCTCTGATTCGAGTTCGTCATCGGGAGTGCTCTTTCTGGATCGTGCAAGTCTACTTTCAACATGTTTTAGTTCGTCATCCTTAAGGTCAAGTTCCACTTTCAATTTTTGGTATTTTTTATCCAGCCCATCGTACAACTTGCGGGCGGCATCCAATTTCTTTCTTGCTTCTTCCCATACCTTGCTGGCTGGTTCAAGCCCGTCCTCTGAACTCCTTAGTTCCTTCTTCGCAGATTCTAGATTTGGAGGAAGATTGGGTTCCGGTACCCGGTCAATGGGATAAGCGGGAACACTTTTTTGCAACCCTGTGACTTTTTTTTCCAGTTCTTCGTATGTGAGGTCGCGAAGGTTTTCTTTCTCGATTTTCTTTTGTCTCTCTATAGACTGCTGCGCTTCCCGTCGCACATCAAAGGATTCCATAGCCTCATCCGCATTGTTCACTCCGGCATCTTTGCATGCTGCATCAAGCTTCTGGTTTGCATCTTCGACCTTTTTTGAAAGATTAGATAAACTGGACCCGGGTGTCAACTCCATTTGCAAATATCCAGGAATCGTCACACGAACCCGATCAGACACGGATAGACTGCGCTCCTCGTCTTTTGCGATAGTGGTTAGCTCACCATCAATCTGGAAGTCGAGATCGGTCAGACCTCGGAGCAGAACATTCGGTGCACCTATCTCCAACTTTGCCTGAGTTTTAATTAGCGAGCGATCAGCCTCCTGTATTGCTTCCAGAGTTTCTTCGTTTACATTGTTTTTCGCCAGTAATTCTTCAGCCCGGGCTGCCTCAACCCAAGCACTTTCTATACGGGCTTTACGTTCCTTCAGTTGCTCCAAATGCAATTTATTGTTGAAGTAATCAAAATCCGCACGACGCAGATTAAGAAATGATTCTGCCTCTTTGTGTTGAGCTTCGGCTGTGGCCGAATCCGAATGTGCCTTCTGCATATCGGTCTCCGCCTTTTTGACAGATTCAGTTGATGATTTTATAGATTCGACGAGTTCCATGTTTGCTTTATTGGCTTCGAAGACCTCTTCGATAAGTTCTTGGCGTACTTCCTTTTCTCGCTTTGCAGCCTGTTCTGATTTTTGTGCCGACTCTAACTTAAGACGAGCAGTTTCCAGAACATTTTCCAGGGTTCTAATTTCATCAAGTGATTCCGTGTATTCGGAAATATACTTACGGAGATTCTGCTCTTGTTTCTTCAATCGTTCCAGTTCCACACTAAGTTCAGCAGCGCGCCCTATATCCTTTTCTAAGTTCTGAATTTGTCCTTCAAATGAGCCAACTTCTGTCTCTAATTCCTCTTGGGCTTTTTTGGCCTTCTGAATTTCATTTTTTTCTTTGCCATTTTCTGTGAAATAACGCCTGTACTCCTCCCAAACCTTCTCGAATAGGTTTTCTTCACGAAGATCTGTTCGGTGTCCACCCGCAGCAACATCGAGTGCGGCCGATAATGATGTCTGATTCGATAAATTGGCTTGCTGAACCGCTGCACCTTGCTGAATGCAGAGAGCTTTCCACAGGTTAATGTCTATGGTTTCACGGAGAATCTCCTCAGCACGTTCATGAGCCTCACGCCCAGTGTGGTTTTCCAGTTTTGGACTTGTGATTGTAAGGGTAGTCTCCGGTTTCTTGTGAAATCTCTTGAAGTATGTAAAGACGTAGGGGCCGCTTTCCGCCTCCAGTTCAATCTCTGGACCTACGTCTCGCGTTACAGGCTTAATGGCTTTGACCTCATTGTGCTTGCTTGAGTCGAGATAATCGAAAATAAGCCTTATTGCTTCGCCAAGGCTGGTTTTTCCAGTCTCATTAGGTCCCTCTACGATATTTAAGCCATTAGATTCGAATCGCACCTCGGACTCATCAATTCCTCGGTAATTGGCCAGTCGGATGCGGAGGAGTTTCATAGTTCCCTCCCTGCAAGCCTGACGAGGAGAGCAAGTGCATCGGAAGTGATAGTATCGGAACTTGATTCTTCAATATTGGACCGCAGCCGTTCAACGGTACGACTGGCAAAGCCTGAAAAACCAATATCCATGAAATCAGCGTCCTCTGGAATTACGACGAAATCATTCATACGCGTTTCGACTGCGCCGAGAATCTCTTGAAAATGAAAAAGAAGTTCTTCAAGCTCACTATGGAGTGATAGCGAGAGTGCACCGACAAGGCGCAATTTTACAACGGTTCGCTCTTTGTCTTCAAGATTCTCAAACCAGTCGCGAAGCGCCTCGATGTCTTCCTTCGTATTGAGGTCTACCTGTTCACGCTCGATGAATTTCCATCTTCCGATATTCACCTCTTTCATGGTCACACCCGATTCATTGATTGTGGCCACTAAGGCAAAGCCAGGCTTCACTTCCTTATAGTCTGTTGGCTCGGGAGTACCTGCATACCATACGCAGCCGCTATCTCCAACCTCAGTGAGAGAATGTCGATCTCCAAGAGCCAGGTAATGAATCTTGTTCTGTGATATCGCATTTTCGGCTGCATTAAGAGAAATAAGTGCTGGATTATCAGGATTTGGAGACAGTTTGTCCACCATCCCATGGGCAACACAAACACGCAGAGTATCGACTACGGCTTCAAATTGTTCAGTTGCCAAAGCAACTAAATCTTGCAGGGGGCGTTTCGATGCCCAGGGTATCCCTATAATCTCAATGCCTTCGTCAACGCAAATGGGAGTTGTGTCCTCAATCACATGGACATGAGCTGGCTTACGTTCTAAAAATGTCGTGCTGCGGTAGACGGATGCAGCGTTGAGCGGATCATGGTTGCCGGGAAGGAGGTATACTGGAACAGGCACATGTTTCAATGCTTCGAGGGCACGCAAGACGGTCTTTCGATCAACCAGGTTTGATTCGAACACATCTCCACATACCACCATAAACTGGCATTCTTCCTCTTCGGCAATACGGCCCAATTCACGAATGGCATCGAATCGGGACTGGGCAAATCTCTCTTGAACCCCTTCTGAGAAAAAATGGCGGGTCATCCCCAATTGCCAATCGCCTGTATGTAGAAAGCGAAAGCTCATTGTTTATTTTACCTCCATGTTTTTGTGTTCTTAATCATTGCACACTCCTCATGACAAAACTCAAAACAATATCAAAACAGTTTGGTGAATCTGTTTTAATGCGTTTGTGAATTTGCGCTAAAAACTAGTTTTTTTTTCCATTTTTAATCAATACGTAATTCTGAATATCATCTATTTTTAATTTATTATTCAGTTAGAGGGATTTAAAAATATTTAAATGTATTGAATAGCCTTGATTATTGAAGACAAAGGATGCACATGATAGCTG
>DAOUTL010000073.1 GCA_030626685.1 Candidatus Bathyarchaeota archaeon
AGTCTGGCTTGCTTAGGTGAGAATGCAAGGGTTTTTCGACGTGGATGTGTTCATCGAGTTTGATGTGCGGGGGTGTTTTTTCTTGGTTCATATAGACTCCACATTTAAAGTCCAGTCATGGTCGATTGTTTTTAGAAATTTGATTTGTTTTCTCTGGGTGATATTCCCGGCTGAGATCAATCCTTCTAAAGTCTTCTTCACCCAGAAAGTCAAATTTCCGTTCAAATAGTGAAGCTATTTTATCACTAGCGGTTGCGAAATAAATCTGCCTATCGTGCATTAACACCAGTTCGCGCAAGTAATCAAGAAAGGACAGAGAGTTTAAATCGTCTACATGAGCTATAGGGTCATCGATCAATATGACAGGCGGTGCCTGTTTTCCAAGTTGAGCATTTTGAGAAAGAAAGATTGATAGAGCAAATGCTGCCCGTTGTCCAGTACTGATTTGACTTAGTTTTGACTCCGTGCCATCCTTGCGGATAAGCGATGTCCAATCTGAACCAATACCTTCAAATTCTGCTGGTGAATGAATGTGGGAGAAGATTTCCTCTATGCTTGCACGATTCTGCTGAAGTGCGGACTTCATTGCAGATTCTAGGGAATGGTTGTTTTGTAAATCTTTGAGAACAATAAACGCTTCATGCATTTTGTTCTGACGTTGGTTCAGCTTAGATATCTTTTTTTCAAGTAACTCTTTCCTTTTTACAGAATCAGCAAAACTAACATTGGCTTGTTTCTCCCTGTCAAGAGCTGTTTGCAACTCTGCAGCGAGCTGACGGACCGACTCTGCCTCAATCACGAGTTCTGCAAGTGGTCTTTTGTCTAACCACGGAAATGACGCAGAGAATTTGGAAAGCTTTTTACTCAGACGTTCTGTAGTGGATAACCTTTCCTTCAGTTGAGATAATTCGTTAATAATATCCTTCGTAACGGTTGCGACCGGACTTAAAGTTGAGGTGATCTTTTTTTGCAGTTTATGTATATTTTTATTATCTTCATCAAGGGTTTGCGATAAAGATGCCATGTTCTGCTTAATCATTGTACGCAATCGCTCCGCCGTTTCTTGTGTGAATTCATCGAGAGGATAACCGAAATCTCGTAAACGTGTGGAGATTTCCACCACCATTTCGACCGTCAGCCCCTGTGCCTCAAGAGAGATGAGATCGCTGGAAAGCGTTTTAAACTGAGTGTCTGCCTTTGCAAGCGTTCCTTTGGCCTTTTCTACTGCTGATAGTGCCTCTCTAACAGTAATATTTTGCGCGAGACCTACTTTCTCGCAATAATTCATCAGCCATGTCATAATTGACTCAACAGCAGCTGTGTTGCGGACTGCATCCTCTTGCGCCTTCATCTCGGAAAGAAGCGCCTGTCCAAGCGCTTCGACATTCTTGTCAACGTCAATGGTCATATGTTTTGAAAGGTCGCCAATCTTAAATTGTGTATGACAAAGTGGACATTCATCGGCTTCGGGACTGATCTTTAAGAGTTTACCCGCGATCTGCCGGAGCTCCTGCGCAAGACTCAGATGCTGATCCTGTGTATCGCTAAATTTTTTATATCCACTTTTTTGCTCAATCAAAAGATTTTCTGCCTCTAATCGCTTTTTAATAGCGTCCTGATGACATTTTACCAGCAAATCATCACGATCTTCCACCGAAATTAAATCTAAACTTAAATCAGCCAATCCAGCTAGCCACCCGGCATGGCTTGATATGATTTTCTGCTGTTTGCTTCGCTCTTCTGCACGTATAGCGACACCTGAATCTATTAGGCGATCTGCCTGCTGCAGGCTTGCCAATGCCTCTCGGTCATGTATTATCGACTTTTTTAAACACTTTTGGCTTTTTTTCAAATCTTCACAACGAGAAATGTCCGGTTCGGTTATTTTGATAGCGACCTTTACGTCATGGCAATATTTGGTCAGCCCATCGAGCGTCACAGGTGACTCTAGCCACTTTAACTCCGTTGCTTGCTGAGTTATTGCCACCATTTCAGCAAGTGGCTCAACAAGGGCGCTAGAGAAAGATACTTTATCGCGTTGAACGACCGACCAGCCGTTACTATGCATTATGTCATTCAAACGAATCTGGATTGAGTCTGACTCGTGCTGAATTCTACTGGCGCTCTCAATCTGTTTCTTTAAAGTATTGATTTCTCCTTCAATTGCCGATTCTTGTTTCCCAAGGCTAGGCAGCTCTAACGAAAGATAATCATGCACTAGCACTATATCGTTCCATGTTTTTGCAGCATCAGAGCCAACCAACAATTTAGATAGGTCATCTTCTATATCAGAGTTTGAATCCGCCAGGCTTACAGCTGCGTCAGTGTCAAGAAAGTTAAAGCGAGCAAAACTTTGGTAAATGTTGTTGGTTTTAATTTCGGTTTGGCCATACCACAATAAATTCATATCACGGAATTTTGACGGTTTACGTTTATCAGTGACTGGCTCAATTAAGCCGTCAACCAGCTTTACAATCAACTTATACGAAAGCGGTAATTTAGGATTCCTCTTGTTTCGACCGCAATAGAACAGCTCTATTGCTTCAAGAAGAGATGTTTTACCGGATCCATTAGGTCCAACGATGAGATTTACAGTGCCAAAATCAAACTGTCGTTTCTGCAAGATATCGCGATATTTATTTAGCTCTATCGATTTAATGAACGAAGTTGTTTTGACTAACGATTTCTGCCTTGTTGGTTGTGACCTTTTCTTAGGTTCAAGTGTCGAATTCTCGATACGCTTAATTCGGGCTGGCATGCTTTCATCACTTAAGATCGCCGTATCAATGCCCGCGTCGACAAGACGATCGGTCCAAATTGAAAGAATGCTGGCGTGTGGAGCTGTATCTGGAGTTGCAACCGTAAGTGGTGAGAGTATTGCATCAAACTCCTCTTCTGTCGTAATTACGAATTTACGAGCATAGCTTCGATCACGTTCAATCAATTCTTTGGCTTGCCGCATTTCACTCTTTGCCAACAATTCTTCGCTTGTAATAAAACAGAGATAATTACTCCATTGAAGACTCGGTGGACCTTCAAAATAGTATCGTCCAATAACACGATCCTGATACTTGTCCAACTCCTCTTGGATTGCAGGTAAGTCTTTAGCAAAGTCGAGGTAGTACACAGCATATGGTTTTTGATCCGCTTTTTTCGTGAATCGGATGATCGAATCTTCTACTAGCTGCATATCGTCAAACTGAGCGGCAACACGCTCTTTTATTTTATTAAAATTTAAGCTCATTCTTCCCTCCCTATATCTACGGGGGTCCTGTTACCGGTCTTATCAATCTTGACGTATTGAAGAGGTTCATACGGGATAACTGCACCTGTTTCATTGCAAAACCAAACATGAAGACGCTGTTGCGCAGACCTACTTTGATCTGAATCTAAGGATGACTGATGAAGACAGTTTGCAACATGCTTTTTGATAGCTTTGACGTGATCGCGGCTACATTCCTCACCCATGTAGATTACTGTTGCAAGTTTTCCGCTGGTAGATTCTACATTCTGATGGGGAGAATTGTGTGACCATTTAAAGCTAAATCCGGACTTAAGATCCGAAAGTGCAGATGGTAAATCGTCGTTTTTTATTATCTCCCATAAACGTGAACAACGTCGTAACCTTGCTGTTCTAAATCTTTTAGCTTGTTCGTGTGTATCTTGAGCAAAGGTGACTCTTCGAATGATTTCTGATGAATCAATCACGCAAGAGTCCAAAAGATTAACTTTATGCCAGTCCTTGTTAGACTCAATTTCACCAGCACATAATGCAAGGATCCTTTCCACTTCGAGGGGATTGGCATCTGCTATTCGCTTAATCTCAGTCTGTGCGTTACCGCTTTCTGTGATGATAGCAGAAAATCCATCATCAGCAGTGTTTTTCTCGACCCAACTACCTGCCTCATCGTTCCAATTGCATGTCTTAGTTAGCTGCGGTCCACGACGTCTTGATGCAGGCCCTGCAACTGCGACATGGGCCACCTTTGTTGCGGTAAATAGAAAGATAGCAGGTTTATAATTAAAAAATAGTGCGTGAGAGCGGCATGGCTGAAGCCAAGTATAATAGAGACCCTGCCGGTGATTGCTGCAAAGAGTTACATCTCTGTTGTCAAACTCTCGCCCTTTCAAGTACCAGGCAGACCCTGCGATGTTATTCCAATGTCTGCTGTTACCGCTAATCGACATTATCACGTCTTCAGACCAATTCAGACAAAGCACTTCGGTCGCATCGCCACCATAGTGTAGGAGTCGCTCCCTGCAACCGAGGAACCACTCGTTACGCGGATCTTGGTTCAATTGTATATGAAGTATCAGGGCTCGATCATGAATGGCTGCGGCTATGTCGTCTGTTAATGCGAAGGCATCGGCACATATCAAGGATACAAGCTTCAAATTTTGTTCATTACCCCCGAATTGATAAATACGAGTACCCCGTTGCATTCCGTTAATTTCGAAATGGTCGGGATCACCCATAGCGTGTGTCTTGAATTGTACTAGCACTACAGTCTTTGCCTCGCCATTATCTGGTGCAGGCGGTGAAACGAAAATATAAGCAAGCGGGCTAACAAATCGTGTCGAACTTGCGTCAAGAGGTTCATATATTACAGTAGCGAACGGAGCAAGTCTTTCCTTCAGTGATTCAAGTTCACTAATTTTGATGCTTTCACATCCTAGCGCCCATATATCCCCTTGAACAGGCCCCCCACCCCCCGAAATCGCCTCGCTAAGAACTTCCCATGGCATCGAATATTCAGGTGTTATTGCCAAATCGGCTTGTGTTTCTTTTGCATATTTTAGGAATTTACCAAACTGCCTGGTTGCTAGGTCGCGATCCCGACTTCGGACACCTTCAGCGCTTGCCTCAATATCACCATGTGGTTGCAGTGCTAGCACGGTGTAATTGTCCGCGTTCGGGATCAATGCATTTAATATCGGCGTCCTGAGGGCGTTTTCAAATAGTATATCAGCGACAGGTGTGATATCCATCAATCAACACCTTTCCTATTGTCGTTATCATTGACTCGGATCAGTAAAGCAGTCACGCGCTTCTCGCCTGTGAGTAGGTCTTGCATGAGGGCGGTTTTGATGGAGCGGAGTTTTTCTAAACCACGACCCATGGAATCTAATCTTTGATCACATCTCATTAGTATAGTAACGATCTTGCTCTGCTCATCGGGTGACGGCAGACCAATCCACAGTGGATGAATGTCATTCCTGTTCAGAGATGGTGAACCCGATTTGGTTCCATACCTAGCTAGGTCCAAATGATTGAATAGATAGAACAGATACCGTTCGTTATTCCCCATGAAGTTAGTGACGTAAAGGCTCGTATCGTGAGCCCAAAAATCATACTCCAGATAATGCACTTTACCGATTGTTCCTTTTCTACCTACAACAACATTCGGACCTTTTGAGGTATATTGTATGTGGTAACCAATTATACCACTTGAAGAGACTACTGGATAAGGTCCATCGTGCAGTTCATTTTCAGTAATGTCGTGACCACGTTGCAGTGTCGCAACATTTCCAATTTGAGATGGAATCCACTCAACCGGAATCCTCCCCAGCGGAGAGTCTTTGAATTCATGTGTCTGCTCCGAGCGGAGGTTGCCGTGTTCGTCGATGCCGCGGGTGAGAAGATCCTGCATCAGGCCGGTCTTGATGCGCTGCTGCTTAGCAATCAACGCCTCGGTCTGTTCGATGGCTTGGTCCACGGTCGAAAGGACATCGGCGATTTTGGCTTGTTCGGGGAGGGAATCAGGGATGTCTGTTACTACCCCTTTTAAGAAACTAGATTTGAGTCCTGGCTGAGCTGATCCAGAAATCTGCGCAGCTATTTGCCTTTGGCCATGTTCCGAAAGGAGCGTGTAATAGAGGAAATCCTGACAGATTGTTTCCTTATTTCCACGGATTAGGAAAACGTGTTCATTGATGCATGCTGAGCCAGTGCCATCTCCAAGATAGATACCAACCTTACCAGTTTGAGCACCGTCTTTGTTGATAAGTACATCACCATCTACTAAGTGCCCTTTAGTCATCCGTTTGAAAAACGCCTGCGGTACACGTTTGACATCAGCTAATGTAACACCGCCAGACTGCACAATATTTTCACCGCCCAAACTGGCGACTTCACCAGTCTCAGTGGATGCACCTCCTTTTGGTCGTGAACCGCTTTCAAGAATAGAAACTACAGAAGCTAAATCCGATTTGTGCCAGCTAGCTTTCATCCCAAATATCCCAAACCCTTCAAAAACCCATCAAGCGTTTTAAGGGTCTCGCTTCGTTCGCTTTCCAGTTCCCGGCTGGGAACAGCGTATTTGTCCCAGAGATTTTCCACCATCTGAACAAGCCCACGCTTTTTGGCGTTCAGATAGCGGTTCAACTCGGTGTTGGCAAGGTCGTAAAGCTTTTTCAGGATCAGCTGACGGGCATCTTCTTCGATGAGCTGGCCGCCGATGATAGCGAGAATGCCGTCGGTTTTGGCGAGGCGTTCTTTAAGTGTGGTTTTGTCTTTGTTCAGAGCTGTGATCTTTTTCTTGTCGTCCTTGTTGGCGTTATCGAGATTTTCCAGCAGGGTGTCCGCCTGCCTGATCAATTCCTGGCTATCTGCTTTGAACTCGTCGCCACCCAGACGCTTGATCTGGAGCTTGTGTTCCAATTCGTCTGCTTTGGTTTTTAATGCACCTTTGCTGTCTTTGATGCGTTTCTCAATGGCAGTGATGACCTTTTCCTGCGTTTGCAGGTTTTGCAGTTCCTTACGAGCGG
>DAOUTL010000036.1 GCA_030626685.1 Candidatus Bathyarchaeota archaeon
ATCTTGGTGAACTTGAAGGTTTGATTAAGGTTCTAAAAATAGAGGATAATGTGTTGATTACAGGTCCTTTGTATGGTGAGGATAAGCTTGAGGCGTATGTTGACGCAGATGTGTATGTTCTGCCTTCAATATATGAAACTTTTCCGATGGGACTGCTTGAGGCATATGCTTGCGGTAAACCTGTGATTGCTTCAAATGTTTACGGCCTAAGGGATTTAGTTATAGACGGAGTTACGGGTTTCTTGGTCGAACAGGGCAATGTGAAGCAGATGGCGCACTCTATACTTTCTTTGATAGATGATGATAGTAGAGCCGAAGAGATGGGTCTAAAAGGTAAGCGGTTCGTGAAGGAGAACTTTACCATAGAAGAGGTTGTACATAGGATTGAGAACCTTTACAGAGAGGTTGTATCAAGCCAGTCTGCCATAAAAGCAATTCAGACGATTAAGAATGCCCAGTATAAAAGTAGCTATAGTACATAACACGATAGCGCCTTACAGGCATCCACTGTTCGAAAGGCTTTCTGAAACTGTAGATTTGACGGTATATTATTGCTCCATGAAGCACACTTCACGTAATTGGGATTTATGGCCTAGAAACTATGATTACAGATATAAAATTCTTCCAAGGATAGCGATTAGGGAACTCAGTCTAAACCCGTCTATCGTGAAGGAGCTCGCTTTAAATAGACCTCACGTGTTGGTGTTGGGCGGCTACGTTGATCCAACGATGTGGCTTGCCTTTGCCGTAGGGGTGTTCTTGAAAATTCCCGTAATTCACTGGACGGAAGGAACGAAAGAGCCGCGGTCAATTCTGGGAGCTATAACTCGGCCTTTGAGGATGTTGTTCTTAAAGAAATCGAATGCGGTCATAGTTCCGGGAAGACTGTCGAGAGGTTATGTTATCAGTTTAGGAGCCAATGCGGAAAAGGTGTTTATCGCTCCAAACACTATAGACAACCAATTATTCGTCAACACATCGCAAAAATATCGATCATCAAAGAGAAAGCTGAAAGCTGAGTTAGGATTTGAAAACAAAGTTGTTATTCTCTTCGTGGGTCAGTTGATCAAAAGGAAAGGCGTTGAATATCTTTTACACGCTTACGCAAAACTTAAACGAGAACTAGATGATGTTGCCTTGGTACTGATGGGAAGCGGCCCATTACTGTCTCATCTGAAGAATCTCGCTGTCTTTCTCAAGCTTAAAGACATCAAATTTGTGCAATCAGGATTAAGTCTAGAAGAATTGATAAAGCTGTACTCTACTGCGGATATTTTTCTATTACCCACCCTAGAGGATATTTGGGGTTTTGTTATAAATGAGGCGATGGCCTGTGGGTTGCCTGTAGTGGCGACACGTGCTTCTCAAGCTGCACAAGAAATGATACGTTCCGGAGAGAATGGTTACATCGTTAAAGAGGCAGATTCGGAAGAACTATACAATGCTCTTAAAAATCTAATTTACAATCCAGAGCGCAGAAAAAAAATGGGCGAGAAGTCAAGAGAAATAGTAGAACATGAATTTGATGTGCCGCATATGGTCGAGGGATTCTTATCTGCGATAAAATACTGCAATAAAGGTATACGAAAATGATTTCAACGGGAATGGCGCTTTTTACAAATTTTGTCGTAGAAATCCGAAACGTTGGTAGCTTTTAACGATTAGGTGTAGCAATAAAGTGAAAGTATTTTTTAGTTATGGGAGGTAAGTTCTACGTCTTTCATCGGGAAGCTTATTGATGCTATGCGTATACGTGCATTTCGTCATTGGACGCCTAGGTACTTGTATAATCGCTTTAAACTTTTCCTCTATGAAACAAAGCATTTAGATCATCTATGGCTTACGCAACAAGCAAACGCGATTTTATCAAGTTGGCTTAGAAAAGCTGATGTGGGACTTGAGTGGGGTTCTGGACGAAGCACCATCTGGTTTGCCAAGCGTGTAGCGCATCTTACAAGCGTGGAACATAATCCTATTTGGTATGAGAAAGTTAAGAAGGATCTCACAAATGCTAACATCACAAACACCAAGGTTTATTTTTATAAGACCCCCCTGAAAGATGAAGAGATCGAAAATAATCCGTATGTGAAAATAGCAGATAATTTTCTTGATAATAGTTTAGACTTCGTACTGGTCGATGGCATTTTTCGGAGCGAATGTGCACTTAGAGCTCTTAGGAAGATAAAACCAGGCGGGCTTTTAATTATTGATAATATCAATTGGTACCTTCCCTCTAACTCTAGTGCGCCAAATTCAAGAACTGAGTACACGGGACCAGCTTCCCAACGCTGGGAACTCTTGACTCAGCTCTTAAAAGGATGGCGTTGCATATGGACCAGCAATGGTGTTACTGATACAGCAGTTTGGGTTAAACCCTGTTCATCTAGACGAATCAAAATTGATGTTTATGGTTAACAGCCAAAAAGTAAATTTGGGTTCGGGGACTACGATAGCACCTGGTTGGATTAACATAGATATCTCATGGAATATTTGGTTATGCAAGCTACCCTTTTTGAAATGGATTTTATATAAGATTGGTTTACTCACCGAAGCGGCGTATAAAGCAAAATGGCCATCGAGCGTAATACGTCACGATGTAAGGAAGGGGTTACCCTTCAAGGACAATTCTGTTGACTATATTTACACCTCTCATCTTTTAGAGCATTTAAAAAAACGTGAGGTAGTTAAAGTCATTAGAGAATGCCACCGTATCTTGAAACCTCATGGATGGATTAGAATTGTTGTTCCAGACTTCAAGTTGCTCGTCAGCAAAAATGAGAATCAAAAATATGGTGCTCAAAACTGAAGGCGCTAAATTAAATGTAATTAAAGGGAACCTGTGAACGTTGCCAAAGGATTTCGACCGATCGTCATTGAACTATATAGCTCTGATCAGGTAGAGGTTGGGTAATTCATATTTTGTCAGAAGTTAAATTATTGACGAAAAATTCTATTTCAATTATTTTGGGGGGTCTCCTCAATTAATCCAAAGGTCTCAGTAATTATAGTTAATTACAATGGATCGCCTTTTCTGGAGAGGTTGCTCTCATCCTTGCAGGCTCAGACGTTTAAAGATTTTGAAGTTATATTTCTTGATAATGCTTCAACTGATAATAGTCTAGAAATTGCAGAGTCCTTTGCTAAGAAAAAGGACTTAGATACCAAAATAGTGGCTTTATCAAACAACTATGGTTTCTGTAAAGGCAATAACATCGGATTTGAATATTCAAAAGGAATGTACATAGTTCTCTTGAACAACGACACGTATGTTTTACGGACATGGCTTGAAGAGTTAGTAAAGGCGATGGATTCGGATCCTTCAGTAGGTATATGTCAGAGCAAGATCGTAGACCTTAGAAACAAGCGCATCGTGTATGGTAACTTCTTGGGGATTTACGGGGAAAGAAAATCTAGCGAACTTTTCAAAATTGCGGGCGACCTTTTCGAGGGAGCTTTCTATGCTTCTGGAACAGCACTTATAATACGTAGAGAGCTTGTTGAAATGTTAGACTATCTTTTCGATGATAAACAATTCACCGGAGATATGGATCTCAGCTGGAGAGCCCGCCTCATCGGGTTTAGGATAATAACTAATCTTCGTTCCATATGTTATCACTATCAGGGACACTCTTCAAGGATTGTTCTTAGAAATGAGGTGAACGTTGGCTACATAGTTTTTAGGGATAAACTTCGAACATTCATTAAAAACTATGGGCTCGCTCGTTTATTTCTAAGAACACCTATTCTTTTATTTGTGGATTTCCTCAACTCTGTCTACAAGTCTATGAAAACTCACTCACCAGTTATTTACTCACTACCCAAAGCGGTACTTTGGAACCTATACAACCTAAGAGACACGTGGAAAGAACACATTAAAATACAAGCTAAAAGAAGACTCCGAGACAGTAGGATAGAGAACTCTATGTTACCATACCCGGCAGAGCTATACTTTCTCAAACTAAAATTACGCGAAAAAATTGGCCACTAAAATTAGTAAACTTTTTCGATCGATCGAAGATATGAAACGTTTCCGATGAGTGTTCTTGAGGCTGTTGCTTGTGGAACACCGGTGATATTAACGAAGAACTGCGGAATCTCGGACTATTTCAGAGACAGGGTTGGTCTGGTTGTTAAGTCCGATCCGAACCATCTGCGTGAAGCGTTACTTGAAATGTTAGTAGATCAGAACAGACAGAACACCTTTAGAGAAAACTGCAAAACGGTGATAGAGAAATTCGAGATTTCCAAGGTTTATGAAGAAATAGCCAACTAGCGCATAAGCAACCCTTATGAGAATTGTGTATATCAACATGCTTTAAATGAAAAATGGCTGGCAGAGTTCTGAAAAATGTTTGCTCATAAGAACCATCCTTTGGTATCTATAGTAATTCTCAACTGGAATGGAGGAGATTACCTGAAAAGATGCGTGAAGTCCGTTTTAGATCGATCGATTTATGTTACGGTGCTAGGAAAGCAGGATATAGAGTGGTTACCACTAACGCTAACGTTTATCGCTACGGCTCTTTATCATGGGATCGCCTCCCAATTAAGAAGGCATACTTAGGCAATAGGAATCACCTATATTTCATAATGAAACATCATTCTCCAAAGACCTTGCTAAGATACATATTTGAATATCCAGTAAAATCATTTAAAATGGACTTATGCAGATTTATAAGTGGACAAACCGTGCTTCAAAGAGTCTAAATATCAGATACGAAAGCACAAAGGCGAGTTCTTTTATCGTTGAATATGTTATTTTTAAGGATTACGATGTTCTTTATTGCTTTATTTTTGACTACACTTAAAGTATTTAAACATAAGAAGTAATACAGCAGAATTTAATGAGTAAATCGCATATTTATCGTAAAGAGATATCATTTATGTTGCCAAGAAAAATGCTCGTCAATAAAGCCATCCCACTCATACTGATACTTCCCATTTCTTGGATGGTTACAGCTTTACTGATAAATTTTATTGGAATCAGTCATATTTCACACATAAACCTAGGAGTCTTTTGCACGCTCTTATCTTTATCATTAAGTTTTCTCGTCTTTTTAATGTTTCATGAGTTTAGGCTTGCATGGTTCATTAAGATTAGAGTCGAGAGGAAGGCTCTTTATGTTTCTGGCATTTTATTAGTGTGCGTAGCTCTTTTAGTTTTTCTATTGAGATCTGACATTTACTTTCAGTATGGATTTATGGTTTTTAAACAGTGGAGTCAACTCCCCCTATTTGATATAGTTTTGATGTGTTCACTATTCTGCCTCTTATTATATGCTCCGGCATATATTTTACATGGAGTGGTATTTAACAGATTTACTTTAGGCTTCTTGGAAAAGATGGTTTTTTATCCTTTAGTCAGCATGGCAATCCTTGGTTTTGCAGGCTTTCTTGCTCCATCGTTTAGGGAAATGTGGTCTGTAAAGGTCCTAGCACTGCCCTTATTCATATTCGTTATTTTGGCACTCGTTCTGGTTCGTGATTGGAAAAAAGAATATAAACCTATTAATGTTTCAAATTTAAATTTAGTCGAAATAACAGGTTTGGCATTAATTATTTTCTTCAGATTATTCACCTATTATTCAGCATTAGAGCCTGCCATATTCTTGAAGCAAGATATGATTTATCAAGCTGAGTATATAGCACGCTTAAACAGATATGGTCTTACAGGCTACTTGAGTTCTCCACTCACAGAGCGGTATACCGTCTTTTACTCCTCAGCATACTCCTTAATAAGTAAGCTTCTCTCACTTCCATACTGTAATACTATTATAATTGCAACATTTTTCAATCATATCTTCGTTTCTTTAGCATTCTACTATCTTTCGAAGAGATTATTCAGAGATGTAAAGAAAAGCCTATTTTCAACATTCGTATTCACCATTCTCTCAGGTTTCTCGTGGATGCATCTTCTAGCAAGCCCTCCAATTACACCTCTTTCCGGAAGTGATCTCTTCAGCTACATTAGGGCGATTCACGATAAATTTGGAATGTACAGCGGAGCTACCGTTTCGACAATTTACGCGGATGTTCATGCATTGGTAAGGTTATGGGGCTTGGGTGTAGCCTTCGCGTCTATTGCCGCGTTGCTGTCGGCGTACCGAAATCCAGATGAATGGAAAAAGTATTTTCTGTTTTTCTCTGCTGGGTTTTTACAGATAGTCTTGGGGCATCCCACGGAAGTCTTCTTGTTAGCGTTCACTTTATCGGTGATAACGCTTCTATCACATGACAAAATACTGCTTGAAAATACGCTTAAAACAATATTTCTGCTTTCCATCTCAGCTTTACCATTCATTTTCATATTTAGTTATCCCAAAGAGGTATTTTTTTCCCTCATCTCAACAATCATTCTATGCCTTCTAGGCATCTTTTTAGGAAAGGTCATCGACAGGTTCGGCAATTTCCCTTTTTCCATAGATGCTAGAAGGAAAATTTTGAAAATTCTAGCCATCGCCTTTATGTATTACTATGGTTTATCACTTATAGCATTCTTTAGCGAGTACAATAATGTAAATATTAGATACCCTATATTCACTCTCTGGTACTCTGTTCCAATCCAGTGGGGTTTCATAGGCTTTCTCTCTACACTAGCTATAGTTAAGCATACTCTAACAGCAAAGCGATGGGATTTTAGCCTAAAATATTCCGTGCTAATGATTCTCTTTCTATTGCTCTTCACAGCAACAGTTAATTACGTTAACCTAAACCTCTTTTACGTTGGTTTGCCTTATCCAATCATGCCTCACTATTTTTTCCCCTTCCTTGCCATCAGCTCAGCCTATATTTTTGCAAACGGTAATTCTACACACCAAATAATAATACTAATCGGGAAACGCATGTCGTTCAGCATCCGCCTTTATTACGTTATGGTGGCTTTTTTAATACTAATCTTCTCAACTGGTTCGTTATGCCACATTCTATCTGCAAGTTACTGGAATAACATAAGCTTGTGGACAGAAAAACCACAATCCACATCCTTAACAGACGAGGAGGTTAGGTTCATTAATTTCCTTTACGCTCTTGAACCCAAAACAAATACTATTGAAGAGGCGTGTTTCATTCCTAAAGATCAGCCATTTCCGATTGTTGAAGGAGTTGAGTATCAAACTAAAGTTAGATACAAAGTGAATCCTGAACAACACCTCATAAAAATTGCGGGATTAAATACTCCAAGCAGAATGATCGAAAGCGCACTGTACGACACAAAAAGCTTGAGTGAAGTAACTTTTCTCACAGAATTCGCAAATATCCAATATTTGATTGTCGAAAAGAACACGAAAAGTGCTTTGATGCAACAGCTATGTGTGTTCACTCCAGTTTATTGGGGAGAGAAATACATGGTCTTTGAATTATCCCAGCTTATTCCACACATAGACAAAACCAAAAAAGAGGCCATACTAATTGAAAAAATAAGTTTTAGCGGCAAAATATTTGTGAATGAGGATTCTGAAGAAAAAACTTTTGAAAACGTGAATGGTGAGATTTTACCTTTAGACAACGGCTATGTAGCGATAAAGATGAACAACGAGGAAAATTTTACCATGCGGTCTTCTACAGTAACTATTGACGGAAAGACTATACTCTTAAATGTGAGATCAACGCGCCTATATTTCCCAGAAGCTCTTAACGTTGCACAACAAATGGTATTCGATGGCGAAACTTCATTTAAAATATTAAACACTTTTGATAATAAAAGATTATACATCGGGAAGTTTACTTTTAATGGCAGTTACAAGATTTTACCAGAACCATGGGCGATGGAGGACCCAAGAGCAGCTCAAAACGCTATCCAAGGTTACCTAAACTTAAATGACATTCATTTTATCCAGATCGTGATAATGCCTCAAGGAATGTTGTGGACTGTATTATGCGCTTCAGCTCTCGTGATTAGTTTTAAGAGGAAAGATTTTTGAAGAAAACCTGTTTAATGACACGCGCACACTTTTTCATATTATTGTTAACCCTACTCATTGTAGTGACTGCTTCGAATCAATATTCCATAACGGCTGAATGCTTTATATCACCTGCAGCATCAACGCCTACTATCGGACAGTTCGAAGCTCCAGCTATAGTCTACGCCAACAAATACTTCAGCATAAATGCCACAATAAATCATCCCTCTGATATATCGAAATTTGTCAACGTAACAATTGAAGTCAGCCACAATATAATATTGAAGTGGGACAACGCAACAGACACATTCAGCGAATATAATGACCCAAACAACTACTGCACCTTAGCCACAGCCCTATGTGTTAAGACACAGATTAACAGCACAGCCTACAAGCTAAGCTGGAAAATTAAGCTCGGCTGGAACTATCCAGAAGGGTCCGTATCAATAATTGAAACAAACACAACGGTTTATGACAGTACTGGAGCCAGTGGAAGCGGTTCACAGGCTGGCTTGTTCACTTTTGAAGACGACTTAGTTGTGGCTTCAGCTTCTGTGGATGACTCAAGAGTTAACCCTGAACAAGCCGTCGTTTTCTCTGGCACAGTGTATTATGAAGGCACAAATATTCCGCCAGCAAACGGAAACGGTGCTTTAAGTTTCGACGGCGTGGATGACTATGTTGACTTAGGAAATGTATTAAATTTTGGAGCTGAAGACAGTTTCTCAATTTCATTATGGGAGAAGACGAATGACTGTACGAAGAAGCAAAGAGCAGTCAACAAAGGACACTTGGATGACTTTCCTCAACTGGGAAATGAAGGATATGAGGCTGGTTGGATATGGCAAGAAAAAATATGTGCACAACTTCAAGATGCGAATCGCGATATTTATTTGATGTCAAGTGTTATTGAGTCAAATCTTTGGTATCATACTGTTTTAACCGTAGATAGGTCAGTCAATATTGCGAAATTATACGTCAATGGTGAGGATGTGGACAGTAAAGATATTTCGATGTTGGTCAGTTTCTCCAATATTTATCCACTCAGAATAGGAACATATTCAACAAACCCATTTTACTCTCCCTTCGACGGGGTTATCGACGAGGTTCGCATCTACAACCGTGTCCTCTCCGCGGAGGAAGTCAGCGAACACTACCATGGCATCTATAGGAACGAAACTGGCTTAGTCCTCTATCTGGACTTTGATGGAGACGTAGGGAATAGTGGAAAAATCCATGGTTCAACATGGACCGATGGGTACGCGAATATCGAGGTGAAGGTTGAATTAGAAGGGGCACTAAAACAGACAGTTAGCTTAGTCAACACGACAAATGGAGCCTTTGTAATACCATCGGTGACCGCAGAGTCGAACGTGGGTAAGTACGACTACACAATTTATACTGAAAATGCGTTAGAAAATCAAACGGTTAGCGTGATAGTGGATAGAATAAAAATCACTAAGGGAGCCACGGACAAGATTAGTGTACTCTTCGTTGGAGAAGAACAGACATTATGGTTCATAGCAGTATATGAATTTGACAACTCCACATTTGACGGAACATGCGGGATGCTTTATATGAACGGATCGGCCATGGAATGGTCCTTAGAGAATGAAAGATGGGAATATAAATATGTGCCAGATGCGCCAGGTGTAAAGAATTACTCAATAACAGGGGTTTTAGACATGAAATATGGTTTATCGGTTATAAACGATGTTGCTGGGACCCAAACTATAACTGTGCACACTCATTGGTATGAACCAATAGTTTGGCTAATTAATTCACCCTATTTTTGGGTAAGCATAAGCATCATCATACTAATCCTCCTTTTCCGCTTCAGAATAATAGAGGTGAAAATAGAAAAATCGCCTAAATCCTATTAGAGAATAATAACGCATCGCGCGCGATGTCCCAGAAAAAACGGGAGCTAGTTCAGCATACTTTCCTCAAAAATTTTTCTTAAACAATTCTCAGTGATTTAAAAGAAAGGTTGCACTAATTTTAATTTATAGTACGAATTCGACATAGAAAAAGTGATTCAAGGCTTCGATGCTAAATTCAAAAACCTAAACCTTAAAGAAATTAAGGCTTTAATGGGTGAAAAACCAGCAATAGTCGACGGAAGAAGAATATACAACCCAAAGCAATTCAGTCAAAAACTCAAATACATAGCAATCGGACTCGGAAAAGCCCAATGAAATTTAATCTAACACAAC
>DAOUTL010000002.1 GCA_030626685.1 Candidatus Bathyarchaeota archaeon
ACATTATAATAAAACCCAAACCTTTTATGTAAAGCAGCCCCACGCTTAAAGCCCTGCTTCTTTGTAGGGGATTTTATGATGATGAAGTTTCCTTCATGTGTGTAGCTGAAGGTTTTATCCCTTTTAGAGCAGAATTTACACCATTCTAAAGCTTTTCTGACAGTTTCAGGCTTCACACCTTTCAAACTAACCCTTGTTATGAACATCCTTTTTCACTCCTTTCCTCTTTTTCGTGTTCTTTCAGAAATTCTAATTCTGTCTTAAGCAAATCCTCTAACACCTCAAGGCTGAATTGCCGATATTTTCTCGGTTTCTTTGCTTCTTCAAGAATGGCAAAGATGGCTTGTTCATGGTATTCCTTTCTCATTTTAACTCCTCTAAGTATTTTCTGAGTTTGCAGTTTTGACATTTTTCATCTATTGGTCTTTGCCATGTTACTTCGCTGAATACTTTTTCCCAGTATGGGTTGTTCCGTTGGGTTATACGGATGTGGTTTATCCAGCTTCTTCCTAAATCATTATAGCATAGGGCTTCAATCATGTTTTTGATTTCGTCATCAATTTGCGGGCCTATACAGTGGAGCCATCCATGTAAACCTCTTTTGCTTGGTGATTCTCTCCAAATGATTTTTTCAAGTTTGAAGCCGAAGGCTTCCAAGTTTCGTTTTATTGCCTTTTCAAAGTGTGTTAGCCAACCTAACTTGTCTATCCTATTGTCAATATCTATTGTGAATATGATTTTCTTCTCACGGGTCAATTTCTTCAAACTCCTCAGGTGGGATTCTGTGGGCTGCTCTCGGTTCTAACTCATGGGCATATTCAACATAGATTCTTGCTGTTCTCCAAATCGGTTTCTCTGTTGTGGTATAGGCTCCGAACCCAGCTTTTAGAATTCTTGGTTTTTCCTCCCATTCGCCTGCAACTGTCATAAACCATTGGATTATGGACATTTCATATAGAGCTTCTTCCTCTCTTTCCTGTATGGTGAAGTCTTCAGTTATTGTGAATTTTGGAACTATGGGTATTCCTTCTTTTGTAACATTTGTGAATTTTTCTAAGAACCATGATACAGCTTTTCTTTCAAGCTCGTCTGTAATGTCTTTTATGGTATGTTCATGGTTCATATCTTCAGCTTTTATAATGGTGTAAGCTGTTACTTCTGCTAAGAGTGATTCGTGTCCTTCGGTGTCTACGGAAAATGTTTTTTCAAGCCTTATAGCTTCTACTGCTTCTATGACTGTTTTGCGTTCTTCATCGTAAAGCCACACTTGGCTTCCCTCGTATTCTTCTTCAAAGTATGTTATGAGGTAGCCTGTTCGACTGTCAACTACAGCTACTATTGGTTTTGGAATTACAGGTATATAGTGAAACCATATTCGCCTATATCTAACCCATCTTCCTCTAACATAGGTTCTCATCCAAGTAACATGGCGTTCTATTAGTCCTCTGCGGTAAAGCCCGTAAAGCCTGTAGCGAGCTGCATAATAGCTTATACCCATTCCATCGGCGACTTCTCTGATGGAAAGCCACTCGCATGGTTTCTGCTTAATCCACTTGAACGTTTCAGCTAAAGCAGGTGGCAGCCTGATTTCTTCAGCCATGCTTATTCCTCGTAAACATCAACAAGTTCAAGGGGTCTTCCGCATTCTGGACATTCTGGTGGTGCAACTACATCTACAAATTCAAAGTCTCCGTGAACTGGACATCGCCAAACTTCCACTTTAGACATTACTCAGTCCAGCCTCTTCGTTTAAGCCACCAATAACGCAGTAACAAGTAAAGTAGAAAAAGGCATATTAGAAAGGCGAGGAAAACAAAGGGGAAAAGTTCCTGTTTCAACTGAGAAGCCTCAGAATTTCGTTGAAGGTTTTTATGTATTTTTCTCCTTTTCTTGTTGTTTGGTATAGTCCGCCCTGTTTTCTGACGAGTTTATGTTGTGTTGCTATTTCCAGTAGACGAGTGAGCATAGGATAGGTTATCATCTTAACGACTTGTTGGTAGATTTCCATTTTTGTTTTAGACTGGCGACATATTTTAAGTATTTGAGCTAAGTGGGCGTAGCGAGTGTGTTTCTTAATTTGAAGGACCAACTTCTCAGCTTCCATTGTGAACTACAACCAGTATAAGTTTGTTATAGAAGACATTTATATCTTTTCTTTTAGCTCAAACTTTGCGCCACAGTCCTTACAGATGAATGTTTTGAGGTCTTTTTGTTGTATCAGCCATGCCGAATGACATTTCGGACAGATAGGACTTACTCTTTATCCCCTATCCATTTTGCATCACATTTCTTATTATCTTTTTCGCAGAAGATTACCCACTTGCTATTGACTTTTTTGCTGTAATATGCAACTTTGTAGACATATTGTCCATTTTCAAAAATCCAAGTTCCACAAGTGCGTAAATCCTCGTGGAATCGGCATCGTTTCCAATGTTTATCCTGATAGGTTTTGTCATAGACTTTATAAACAAGTTCAAACTCGTTTGTCATATCGCTTTCCGCCTTTTTACAACAGGTGGCCTAATCTTTTTGATTACGTGGAAGCCGCATTTTGGGCAGACTATTCTGTCTCGCATTATCAGTTCTTCTCCTTTGAAACGATGTCCGCAACGGACGCATTCATAGATTTGGTTTCTACAGCCTTCCCAATCTAACGTTGACATTTTAACCGCCTCACAGGTTTGCTTAGACGTAACCATTCTTTTGATGCGTCTTGGATGAGTAGGTTGTAGGCTTCGCTTGCAGCTCCAAATTTTAAGATGCTTTCAACTATGTATCGGCTTATCCAGCGTGGAGTAAAAAAGTCTATTGGATGCATCCTCTTCCTTAAATCGAATTCATCTTTTTTTCTCATAATGTCCCCATAATATTACGCTATGGTTTTGCTTAAATTTCATGGTTCAATACTCTCCACTTTTGTTTTTGTCCTCTCCGTATTCAGTTATTAGTTTTCTAACTCTTGCAGCTTCCAGCCAAGGCTCTAAAGTTGCCCTAAGTGGAAGCTCCTTTTTAGGCGGCATCTTCTTAGGCGGTATTTCTTTTGCTTTCTTCTGTTTCCAATAGTCTAAGAGAATATAAGTGTGGCATTTTGGATATTCAATGTCTTCTTCAACACAGACAAGGACTAATTCTTTTCCAGCGGCTTGATTTTGATACCATTCTAAGTTTGGTATGGCGAGGATTGGGGGCACTTCAGTTTTGAACCTTTCAACATATTGTTCCCATGTTATTTTGCCTGTTTTATAATCGTTGAGAAGTTCTCGGCTGGGTGCTAAATCTCTCTTGTCACGTATGCTCCAAGCGTTTATGGGAGACTCCTCAAGTGTTAATCCTCTCTTCCTAAGCTCCATTGGGTAATGACGAGTGACGAGAACGTAGAATTCTTTTTCAGGTTTCGGATTGTCTAAAACATCCCTTACGCTTCGTCTTTTCATAGTATCCCTTATAAATTAATAAGTAGAATCTCTTTAAATCTTTAGGGGATGGCAATGAGTAATCCTTCACCTGAAGTTGTTATCACTCGAGCTGAAAGGTTGAGGTTAAGTAGGTTTCTGAATGGTTTTCGCAGGGCAAGGCTTAGAAGTTTTAGAACCCGTATTAGTGATTGGGCTGAACCTTCGCCTACTGTCTATGATGAGCCAGTCATAGTTACCGTGAAATACAGAAGGACGAGGTTAGTGGCTGGTGAGGAGGTTGAATGGTGGGAGGAATACACTAAAGACCATTTACATGTTGATGTTCAACGTTTTTGTGACTTAATTGACCGTAAGAAGGCTGCTGGTTTTCATGTTAGCATTGCTGATGGGGTTGTTGCTTACCTGACTGTTTTCGGTTTCGCAAGAAAAAGTATTGTTGCAGGTTTTCTTTGGGCTATGTCCGATTTATATCCAGAATTTCGGGAAGTTCGAGAAGAGATTAAGGTTAAGGAAACTTATGTTACACCTTTAGGTGAGGTGAAGGAGAGATTGGTGACTAAACGTGTTGAAAAGACTGCTGAGAAGGCTGAAGATTTAGTTTCAAGTGTTGGAGAAATTTTATCTCGTTTAAGTAAAGAACGTGTTGCTGTTCCTGTTAAACTTCCGCCCCCGCCGCCACCTAAACCTCCAATTACGAAGGGTTAAATATGAAGTTTAATGTTGTTGTTAGATGTCCCTTCCACAAAAAAGATGTCGTTATAGTAGTTGAAGCCCCTGACGTTGTCAAAGCCAAAGAAAAGATTTACGGCACTCGCATTGCCTGTCCTTGGGGTCCAAGAGAAACAGTTGAGAAAGTTGTCCCCTGTTATTTCTTTGCTGAAGACATTCCTTTTGTTGAACCTTGGAGACCTTATGAAGAGGTTGTTGGAGCAAGACATATAGGTCCTAAAAAAGAGTTAGGTGTTTTGACATCTTTTATAGAGATACCGGGTATAGAGCCTATCGCTCCAAGACCAGCAGAATCTGTTTATTATATGTCGAAGCAGCTTGCTGATGTTGTAACTGGTAAGTTGGAGTGGTGGAAAGATTATAGGGAGGAGGCTAAAAAGTTAAGGGAAAAATGGCGTAAGGAGTTTCTTGATGCTGTTAAAGAGTTTGAAGAGAAAAAGCGTTTAGCAAAGTTAGAGTATGAAAGACAGCTTGCTGAAGCAGAAGCCATTAGGGAAAAAGCTGAAAGAGAGAAAAGGAAGCGAGAAATTGTAACTTGGCGGGAGATGAAGCTGAAGGAGTTAGAGGATGGTTTAAAACTTGTTTGGAAAAAAGCTGTGGCCCCTCAAGTGATAAGTGTTATAGATGAGGAAACGGCAAAGGAATTTGAAGAGATAAGTAAGAGGCTTAAAATTAGATTCTGGTGATTTCATGCCTATTGACTGGAGTAAATGGGAACCCTGGAAGAAGATGTGGGAGGATTGGCATAGGATAGGTAGGGAAAATGTTGCTTTAAGCCACATTCAACTTGTAGATTTGTATAATTTTTTCTGTCGTGAAGTTAAGGCAAGAGCTTTAGACCCGATGGCTTTTGACGTGTCAGCTTTTCTTGACCCACGCTTAACTTATAGGGAAAACAAGAGTATTCTCGCTGAACTTTTAGGTGCTCCTCCAAAACCTGAAGAGTATGAGGCGATGTATGAGGAGTATAAAGGTGAGCTTGAAAGCATAGTTAAAGAGCAGTATCCTGAAGTTTGGAAGGTGTGGGAGGAAAGAATTGAGAGGTTGGAAAGGGAAACAGAGAGGCTTCCAAAGGTTGAAAGGGAAAAGGAACGCTACAAAAAGTTAGCGGAAGACCTTCAGTATCGCCTTCAGCAGACTATTCGTGAAATGGAAGAGTTGAAACGTAAAGCCCGTGTGCCACCGAGAAAATATCGTGTTTTGAAAGATTTTGACTGGGGTATCATGCATTATAAAGCTGGCGATATTGTAACAACTGAAGATTATGAATGGGGTGAAGGACTTGTTGAGTCTGGTTATTTTGAACCTGTAGTTGTTCCAGTCGTTCCTGTTGCTCCCCCTCCGCCACCGCCACCCAAACCCCCTGTTAAGGTTCCGCCACCACCACCGCCAAAGGTTCTGCCACCAATCCCAGAAAAGTGTCTAGTTGATGGCACGCCGATTAGACAAGTCACAAGGGTTCCAATAGGTCCCATCCCAATTCGTTTACCAGCGGAAGAGGAATATGAACGTGCTCGTTTAGGCATACCAATTCCCGAAAAGGAACTCGTCTGGATGGATGTGCCCGTAACCATGAAGGTTTGGATATGTGAGCAGGACCATATGTTTGAGCGGGATGCGGCTGGAAGGCTTGTGCAACGCACTCCTGAATATTTATATAGGAAGATTATAAGGGAGAGAGCTAAGTTGGAGAGAATCGTTTATCCGCCTGTTGCCCCGCCTGTAAGAGTGTATCCGCCTGCTCCTCCTATTCCCCCTAGACGTGTCAAGTTACAAGATGTTTTTTGGAGTTGGCTTGAAAGGACAAAAGGGTTGTCTAGAGAAGCATTCGTAAAACTAAGTGAACTAGAAAAAGGGAGGATTAGGGAGGAATTTGGAAGCTGGTATGCTGCGACCCTTGGTTACTAGGCTGGTACACCGGGAAGAGCAGTCTTCGCTGTTATTAAGGCTCTGAGGGCTTCAATGCTTGCGGCAGCAGCCTCGTGACGTTCTCTTCTACGTTCAGCTGGCGTTTTTCCACCGTGAACACCTGCACCCTTAGGAACTGCAACAGCAACCTCAACAGCCGGTGCAGGCATCATAACACCTTTGTAACGTCTTTTGCCGAATTTACCCCAACCCCTCGTATACGCAGCATCCGCCAAAGCTAAACAAGCTTTAAGCTGCGGAAGACTAAGGTTCGCAACATTGCCCATCCACGGAGGACCACGCCTAAATGTAATCGCTTTACGGCTCCAAGGAACACTGAAATAAACTTGGAGTCCTTTCAATGTCTTAAGTTGTGTCATTTCTTTTTCACTGGATAAAAATATAAAACCCCAAATATTTAAATAGCTACGTTTTAATTTATTTAAAATTGATATATATTAAGTGATATTATGCCGAAAATATCCACGACCATTCAACTTCCAGAGGATGTCATGAAGACTCTCAATCAGCTTAAAGCAGAAACAGGTATGTCAAAGAATATAATTATAGAAAAATGTTTGAGGGCTTTATTTGAGGGACGGATTTTCAACATCTCCAAGGATATATTGCAAAGACTTAAGTGGATGGAGGAGAACCTTGGTTCTGACCCCAGCTTTATCGTCGAGAACGCCTTAAGACTGTTCTTCTCAACTAGGAAAATAGAGATTGAAGAGGAACAGAGATGAACGAAGAGAAAGAGAATCAAAAGCAAATTCAAAGGCTTTACGTATGTTTAAGTTGTGTCGGAAGATACGTTTTGCCAAGCATAGAGTTGCATGTCCATATTGTGGAGGCACAGTAGTTGTGAAAACGGTTGTGGAGAAGAAGTGAGTTTTGAAGAGGCTTTTCCGTTTTTGTTACTGCTTTTTTTTCTCTTGTTCATAGTGTTGTATTTGGGGTTGAGGTATTACTGGTTGAAGAGGCGAGGGTGGATGGAATGAACTTTCAGCAGTTTTTAGACTTTAATTTTTTTCTTTTTTATGTTTTCGGTCCAGACTTGGTAGGCTTTGAGGTAGTATAGTTTTTCGTTTGCGGGTAGTTTCTGGAAGCTGGAGATGTTGCCTGGTGCTCCATATTGACTTGCGTAGTAAAGGAACTTTTGAAACATCGGGTCTCTTAAGGTTTTAAGTTCCCCTGCAACCGGCGGGGGCTGTGTGAGTTGGGGTTCAACTATGCCGATTAGGTTGAATGCTTTTAAAAACTGTGTCCAGTAGTCTTCGGTTGGTGGTCGCGGTGGAGGGGTTTGTGGGTTTCTTCTTCTAGGCATAGGTTTCTCCTTTTAGGTATGCGCCTATTAAATTTTGGTAGTATGGAATTATGTCGGTGTCTTCTATGTTGAAGCCGAGGGTTTCTGCATATACAGCGAATGTGAGAAAATCTTTTATGAGTGTTGCTGCTTGTCTAAGCCGCATTATGGGGTCTACTTCCCGTTTATACATGTTGAGTTGTTCGTTTGTTTCCTTTAGAATTTTTTGGGTTTCTTCAAGTTGGTCTGCTTTTTGAAGGCTTTCTATGATGATTTGATGTATAGGTATTCGTCTTACATCATCTATGGTGTAGCCTTTTTTAACTGCCCATTGCATAAATGCTTGCCAGATGGCTCTTCCAAGTGTTAGGTATTGTTCTGTTTGCGATTTAGATTCTTCTGCTATTGCTTTTTGGTAGGTTTTAGCTACTGTTGTTTTGCTTATTGTTTCTGGTGATTTCATCTTTTTCTTTTTGAAAATTTCTTCTTCAACTTCTTCGAATGGAACTGTGAAGTATGGTTCTCCTTTTTCGTTGAAGGCTATTATACCTGTGTTTATCATACGTCTGACTTTTCCAACGGTTTTTCCTGAAACTTTTAATTCTGCAGCCAGTTTTGAGGCTAATAATCGTTCGCTTTTATGTTCGTTGTAGTAGCGGGCGATTTCAAGCAGTTTTTCTGCTTTTTCAAGTGATTCTGACATCTGACACACATTATTTAAATATATTTTTCTCTATTTTAACTTTGGTGTTCACTTTGGATTGGGTTTCAATTTTGCTTAACGCTGTGAGTTTGTCTGTTGGGGTTGCGAGTGGCAGTATAATAAGTTATTTTCTTTTGCGTAGGGAAATGTCAGGTTTGGCGAAGAAGCTAATTGACAGCGAACTTTACGTTAGGTTGAATACTGTTTTGAAGGAAGCTAATGATGTTTTGGGAAGTGAAGATGCGAAAAAATTTTTCAGCCGTTTAACCGAGGTTATGGAAACTTTGGTGAAGTCTAATAAGAATGTTGAAGAACTTATCATACTTCCAAAAAGGGACGAAGTGTCAACACAGTAGTCTCTTTAACTTTTTCGTATAAACATTCCAACAGCTACGATTAGGGCAACTATTACGATTCCACCTATGACGTAGGGTCTCCATTCAGGTGGAATGGGAGCTATGAAGATTCGATAGAAAGATTCTGCAACAAGGTAGAAGGCTACTCCGAAGAGAACAGCAACTACTGCCACAATAATTAGGTAGACAGCCCATGCTGGAATGGGTGAGCCTGATGCTTGGACTAATATTTTTTCTCTGTCAATTCTTATATATTGGGGGCGTATTCCGTTTCTTCTCAGTTCGTCAACTGTTTTGTATATCATTTCTGTCGGGTTTGGAAAGGGGGTGGGATTTCCAGCTTCATCTGTTAAGATGCAGTTGTTTTCAAGGTTATACACGTCTTCAGTTTCCCATTTTTCTTCAGGAATTAAAGTTCGTCCAATTTCCCAGAACGGTTTTCCCCATTCTTGTGCTGGTGTTAAAATTGTGATTTTTGGTTTAACCTTGAATTTTGGGATTTTTAAGGAGTGCTGTATTTTTAAGTGAGTGCTAAAATGGAGCAACGGAACTGTGTGATGGCATATTGGACAGATTATTTCATTTTTTAACAATTAAGACACCAACCATTATAGCCATTCCAATCAGCATCCATTGATAAATTTTCAATCCAAATAACTCTTTCTCCCAGAACATCCAAAGAGTAGGGTATTCAGGATTGTCAATTGGAATGAAAACTGTTGAATCGACTAATATCCATTGGTCATCTACAAGTTGGTATAGTTTCACTCCCACGAAGATGTCGTATGGAGGCATTATGAATGTTGCATATATGTGGGCGTCTGCATAAGTCCAAACATCAAGTTCAATAGAACCTCTATCTATAATATTTCTTCCTTCAGAGTCAGTTGCGATTTCCCACACTACTTTTGAACGAACCCATGTCAAAGGTATATCGTCTGTGTTAGTCACTACAATTTCACAGCTAACCTCTTCTCCTGTTTTAGCTTGAAACGGAATTCTGAAGCTTCCCAGACGAAATTCAACCCTTCCCATAGACAAAACCTCATTCCATTGGTGGCGTGTAGAAAAGTGTTGGTTTTTTGTAGAAAACGGCAAAAGCCGTAATTATAAGGTTTATCACCGAAATTGTTAGGATTATTGTTGATGCCGTTATTGGAGATGGAAGTTGGAAGTAGAATTTTGCTGTGGTTGTTTCTTCAGGTCTTATTTCAACCATTTTAATTTGGCTTTGACCTTGCCATTCAGCTATAAGTGTGTATCTTCCTATTGGAAGTGTTATGGTGAAAGGTGTGTAGTAGTGTCCTACCCCTTCTATATAAACTAAAGCAGCTACTTCTTCTTCGTCTGCGTAAGCGTAAACTTCAAGGGTTCCGACAAGTTGAGACATCAGCCTTTCAGTCTCTTGTAGATTAAGTAGCCTATCCCCATTAAGTAACCTATTATGTATCCTATAGCTATGATGTTTGACGCTGAGTTGGCTGGCTGGTTTACAGGGTCTACTACTTTGGTGAAATGTGGATATTCCATGAAGGAGAAGTCTTCTACACGGCGGTCCCATCCTAATGCTTTTTCAGCGAACCATGCTCTTTTATCACGTGTGAACTCTGCTGCTTCAACTGTTGCTATCCTTATTGTGAATGGGATTCCTGTTGTTTTTGCTTTTATTAAAGTTTTAAGTTTTGAAAGCATTTCCGAGTTTGTGTAGGATTTTCCTTTCAGCTCTCTTTTGAGGTCTGCTTCTGCACTTTTTAAAGCGTCAAATAGGCTGCGGCGGATGTCTGGGCTTATTCCTTTTGGATAGAAAACGTAGATTAAACTACTTTTGGGCATTGCATCACTTCTTTTTGGGTGGTGGAATTGCTTCAGCTATTGTTGGTAGAAATAATAGGGTGACTACGCCTACTATGAGGAGTCCCCAAGCCCATGTTGGAACGGCTGTTATTATGCCGTAGACGGCTATTAAGAGTATGACTAAACCTGCAAGGGTGAATATTAAAGGTAGTAACGCAAGGATTGTTGCCCATGCAATTGGGGAGCCTGAGAGTCTGATGCGGACAAGTCTGCCGTCAATTTTTATGTCGTGTATTGTCACTTGGGGAAGTCGAGTTGCAAACTCTCTTCTAATTATGTTTGGAAGCGTTGCTGGTGCAGGTTTGTCACAGGTTATTCGGATTTCGTAAGTCATGCCTGGTATGGTTTCAACTAAGGCGTATCGTGGAATAGGCATCAGTGTTTCAACTGGCATAGCATCACCCTATGGAGCGCACTGGTCGCACATAAACCAATATAGTCTTATAGTAACAGGATTGCTGAAATACTTGTCGTCAACGCTTGTTGATATGCGTCCTATCGCCTCACCGTCTCCAGTCCTATGTTCACCGGCAGTATGCCACCAAAGCCCAACAGAGTAATTGCCTAAGGGGTCCGTGACAGCGGTTATTTCTGTTCTATATCCATTAATCCAGAATGTAACGATTTTTCCAGCTAAGGGTCTGCCGAAACCATCTGTAACTGTGCCACTGAATCTAACCCCTGTGGTGTCGCATACTCTTATTTCAGATTTGTCAGCGATTAAAGTTATAATAGTCTGCCTTGACTTTAAGAGGTAGTAGGTTAAACCTAAACCACCTGCTACACATGGAACAGCTATTAATGCTGTCTTTTTAATTGCTTCAGCCCTTTCTTCTTCAGCCATTTTCATCCCATTTATTATGAACGTTTATGTTTTAAATAGTTTATCGTGTCAATACGCTTGTAAGACCAAAAGTCAGCCCGAAACTTGTCAGGAAACCAGTTAAATCCGTTAGCGGTGTTGCTGTTGGATATAGGAAGCATACGTTTAAAAGTCTTTCAATATTTGAGGCTTTGCAGCCAATCGTGTAAAATGTTCTCTGAGTTTCATCATATCCGCCTGCGAAGAGAAGCCCTACTGGTCTGACGCCGCCTTCCTCCACGATTAGTGAGCCAGAATCGCCTGGCAGTCCGAAGGCAGGTCGCCATTCGCATGGTGAAACCAGTATGCCTGTGTAGGGGTCTCTTACTTGAAACCAGATGTGGTATTGTTGGGTTGGTGGCGGTGTCACTTCAAAAAGGTCGTAAAGCCAATATTCTTCACTTTCAACCTGTGCAGTGATGTCAACAGCAGTTATTGTTCCATAGTTAAGACCAGTTGTCCTTCCAACCTTGCAGACATGCATACCTAACTTCGGTTCAATAGGTTCAACCGGTATTATGCCTAAGTCAATTATGTTTCTTTTCAGAACCATAGGGGAAGTTGGTTTAAAGACTGCAGCATCAACTGAAACAGGCTTATATGGTTTTATTGGAATCCAGTTTAAAAGTTGTCCGACAACATCGTCTGGTTCCTGTCCGCCATCATAAACGCCTGGCTGAAGTATGGGTGTTCCTATTCCTTTGAAAAAGGGGGGACCGAAACCGTAGCATTCTCCGCCTAACACGTGACAGTTGCTAAGTCCCAGAATTTCACCTGTTAGTCTGCTTTGAACCATGCATGAGAATGTGCCTGCTGTAATGGTGACTGCTCCAATGCTTACTCCCCCAGGTATGGGTCTCCAACGCCCTGTGTAGGTGTTTTGGAACAGTCTTACCCTGCCTATCCTTATTATTACAGGTATGCCTTCTATGGTTTTCGGGATTTTTTTAGCTACTTCAGCGTTTTCAACCGTGACAATTATGCCTTCCGCTGATACTCCTATGCTTATCACACCTGGTATGCTTAGAAGTGTTGCTTCATACTTTCTTTTCACTTCGTATATTCTGTTAACTGCCATTTTAACCATCTAATAGTAGTATTCTGGGGGTTTTCTTATTTTTGTTGCTGCTACTGGTATGGTTATGCCTGCTGCCATAATAAGGCTTAGGTTTAGGTAGTTAAGTGGTAATGTTATGGTTTCCGTGTATCCTGTTGGAAGGAGCAGGTCTACTGGTTTGGATGTCGCTTTGAAGAGTATTCTATCTAATGTTTTTGTAGGATTAACTGTCAGGGTGTATGAGCCTAAAGGTATGCCTTGTAACATGAAAGAACCGTCTCTCCCTGTTCTGGTGGTGTATATGTTGTCAAGGCTGACTTCTGCGTCTGCCACCACACCTATGAGGCTGAGGACTTTACCTGAAAGCGTGGCATATCTTTCTGGTGGAGGGGCTGTGATAGGACTGAAGGTTACAGGATATTCTATTCTGCCAAAGTAAGGTGGTTTAATCATGCTGAGGGGAACAGGTTTTTGTATTTGAGCGTTTATAGCAATTGGACTAAGGGAAACAGACTCTATTCTGCCAAAGTAGCGTGGTTTAATCATGCTGAGGGAAACATTTTGTATGGATGCAGATGGAATAACCACCCTAACTTGAATCTGTCCTAACTCTTCATAAACTGGGGGTTCTGGAATTACCCTTCCGTAGACAACGGTGAAGTATCCTTGCTCGATGATTTTTGAGTTTAAATAAAACCCTTTGGCCATAATTATAATTGTTTCTCTTGTTGCGAGGTTGTCGCCTGTAAAAATTGTTTGCGAGGGCTCAGTTTCCAATATATAAAAAAAGGGAACCACCCCTGATTCCTTGCGAAAAAGCATGAAAACAATTACCTCAGTGTCTATGTCAGGTCTAATAGGATTAGATAAGCGTACTGCGTATATTGTTGCTTCCAAACTACCATAATAGTTTGGTGCGTCTACCCCTGTAAATTTAAGGCGTATGTTTTCTGTGCCTTGTTCACAGAAATCTTCATCAAGCAGGCGTTCACCACGCCTTATTCTTTTTTCACCTTCCTCTGAAATGTGACCATAAGCAACAGTTAATGGTTCTGTTGGTTCAACAGGAAATGTTGGAATCGAAAATATTCTGGCAAGATTCCAATACTTTTCGCATTTTCCTACAGCCCAATTCTGACAACTAACAAGTCCTGGAAGGCAAAATCGAAGAGGAACATAGTCACATGTGACGGTTTTTACTCTATAGTTGGGGAGCCCCCACCATACTAGATTTCTTTGCCCATTTTTAAATTCAGGGAAGTGCCCTGTAGCATAAATCCCGTAAACCACAGGTTTTCTTACATCCAGATACCAAGGCAAGGGATGAAAATTAGACATAGCCAGGGTTACATCCTGACATATATCGTAAGCTCCTCTTATACTTGCCACGACTTCACCATCAGGTATCATATGCACCCTGATTGGTTCTAAAGGTTCCTCCACTACGTCAAAAACCACTTTGAGATAGTTTAAATCTATTATATTGTGTTCATATTCGATGTCGTTAATGAAAATAACGCTTTTGGTTGCGAAAGGGTAGGTGTTTCGATAATAAAGGGTGTGTGTTCCAGCTGGTAAATCATAGATTCTTTCAAAATTTAAGGTGTCGCCAGTTGTCCAGTCTTTTATCAGATGGGGTTGTGTTTCGTAAAAGAACTTGTCAATTTCTTCGTCAATACCTAAACCATGCCAAACAAACGCTGTTTCTCCAAATTCAAGTGGGATATGTGTTGAAACTGTTATAACGGTTTTCATATTTTATTAAACCTGCTGGGTTCACTCTGTAACTGTTATCGTATCCGGGTAATAGTCATATATGTAGTCGATTATCATGCCTTCAGGGGTGATTGTAAGTTCGCACACTATTATTACAATGTCCCAAGTTCCTATAACGTCTCTGGTGAAGGCTGGGGTATCCAGATTTGTTGTTTGTGTTTGGTCTGGGTTTGCTGTAACATCTTCTTCATAACTAAGAACCCAAACTTCGTCATGTATATTAATCAGGAATGCAAGGTCAAAAGCATGTGTTTCGGTTCCTGTGTTTGTCCATGTGACTGCGGCTCTAACTCCTTCCCCTACCCGTATGGTGATTGGCATTTACTTACCTCCTTTTTTAATCAGTGAAAGGGCTGTGGTTAAGCCTATGGTTGAGCCTGCTATTATAGCTATGTAAAGTTTTTTGATTGGCATATTCACATCAAGTATATATATTTCTGGTTTCTCTATTATTAAAGGTATTTCAACTGTTTCGTAGAGCCAATGTTCCGCTTTTAGAAGGTAGGATTGTGGACATTTAATTTCTGTGA
Source organism: Candidatus Bathyarchaeota archaeon (assembly GCA_030626685.1). Classification (GTDB taxonomy): domain Archaea; phylum Thermoproteota; class Bathyarchaeia; order Bathyarchaeales; family Bathycorpusculaceae; genus DAOUTL01. Next base: position 14,498 of record DAOUTL010000002.1, read on the forward strand.
ACTCGTATGAACCATCTGTTTTTGAGGTTGTTCTCTTCGTGTTCAGGGTTAGGTTTGCCCCTTTTACAGGTCTGCCGAACAATCCTTTAACCACGCCTTGAACTGTTGCGTAGCCTATTTCTTGGAAGACTGCTTGTAAAGTGTGGTCTGCATCCATGTGAATTGTTACTGTAAGCGGGTTTCCTATGTTTGCCCCGTCTAAAAGCCAGTATGCCAGCGTGTAGCCTTCCTTTGGGATGGCTGTAACTGGAACTGATGTTGATTCAAGATGTGTGTATTCGCCTGGCGGTGGCTCTGTTGTTCCCATAGCAGGGTCGTTAACCGTGATTGTAAGCGTATATGTTGGAATTGGTTTGAATACTGCTGTTAACATGTAGTCTTTATCCATTAAAACTGTTGTCGGGTTCTCTGTCCTCACTTCTCCGTCTAAAAGCCAATGGTCAAACCTGTAATCTTCTGCGGGGATGGCTAAAACTTCAACAGATTCATCTTCGTAGAATGTGTATTCGCCTGGTTCAGGTTGTGTTGTTCCACCTTCTGCAGGTTCAATGTTTATGGTTAAAGTGTGTTTTGGAGTTTCAGTGAATATTGCTTCAAGTGTATGGTTGCTGTCCATTAAAATGGTTATGGGATTTTCTGTGTGTTCCTCTCCGTTTAAGAGCCAATGGCTAAAACTGAAGTGTTCATCTGGTATGGCTGTAACTTGGATTTGTGTGTCTTCTTCATAGTGGTATGTGCCTGCTGGAGGTTCTGTTGAACCGCCTATGCATTCTTCAATAGTTAATGTATAATACGGAACTGGTTCATAGTAGGCTGTTACGGTTGTGTCTGTGAGTATATGTAGGGTTCGATTTGGGTTTGTTGAACCATCTTCCCAATAGCTGAATCTGTATGGTTCTCCTGTTTCTGGATGGATTGCCCTTTCAGGCATAGTGAGGGTTACTGTGGAGCCTGGCACGAGTTGTTTCTCGCATGGTGTTTCCGCTGTTTCTCCATTTATTTGGAAGATTATACCTTGAAACGGGTCTGAATTAACTGTTAAGATTGCGGGAACTGCAAATATAGGAGTTAATGTTTTATCTGTATCCATTAAAACAGTTATCGGATTTTGTGTTGGCGTTTCACCATTTAGAAGCCAACAGTAGAATATATAGCCTTCTGCTGGGATGGCTTTAACGGTTACTTCGCTGTTTTTGTGAATTATGTAGGTTCCTGCTGGCGGTTCTGTTTCCCCCTCACCTACACTTGGTCTAATTGTAAGAAGCATTCCTCGATATATTGGAACTGTTTTAGTGTCCCAAACTGGTCTAGTCCAGCGTGTTACCACTTGGATGGTTTTGTCCGTTTCCATATCTAAATAAAAGTCTCGTGTGTTGCCTATTTCTTCACCTGGGTTAAGCGAGAGCTGTTCGGTTAGAATTATATCTCCATCTATTACTTGAAGCATAACTGTCTTTAGAACTTCTGTGTTGTTTCTAATTCTAATAGAGTCTGGTGGGAAGTGAATTTGGTTTGTGCCTGCTGTTATGAGAACTGTTTCGCCTTCAGGGTAAAAGCGGTATATGATGCAGTATCTATTCTCATGGATGTGAACCTTAGTTATTTCAATTTCAGGGGGCAATTTTAACTCTCAACGATTTTGACGTTGTATCCTTTAATTTCAAATGTGAACGGTGAGCAACAGTTGGTTTCTGATGTAAAGTTCAGTTCTAATGTTTCTTTCGGTTTCAAGTCTATTCTTTCATTTTGAGAAGTTAGTGTTTGAGTTACGTTTCCATTTCGGCTGTGAAGTGCTTTTACAAGTGTGCATTCATGTTTTTCATCGTATAATCTAACATTGTTTATATGGCTTGTGTATTCGTCAAGTTCCCTGAGGAGGAGTTTGTATATTTTGCCCTGCGGTTTCAGGTGTTTCAGTTTATGTGTTACTGTTATGTCTGACGAAGCATGTATATTCAGTAAGCCTTCTTCAACATATTCTCTTCCATTCCAAGAGTAGATGGTTGGACATCCACCGCCTACTGGTTTTGTGACGTCCTTACTGGGGTCTGTTGGTTCTCCGCCTTCTCCGCCTGTTACACCTCCCTTAATGAATATTTGTGTTTCTGTCTGTTTTAAACTGAACAGGGCGAAAACATCTACTGTCACGGTGTTGTCTGGGTCTCCATTTTTAATGTTTATGCTACCGTTGGTTCTGAAGGCTGAATCAGGGTTGATGAAGCCACTGTATATGTGTTCAGTTGTGTTTTCAACTGTCATTCCGCCTTTCGGGTTTACTGTTGGAACTGTTCCGCCAAGAACTTTAAGTTCGGATATTTTGAATTTGAGGCTTGGATGCGGTTCTTTGTCATGGAAAAATTTCACCGTTGTATCCACTGCTTTGGCTGTGGTTCCATCAACTGTGATGGCTACTGAAACTAAGGTTGCTTCCCCATTGACTTCTAAAAACTTTTTCTCTTCATCTGGTGCTAAATTGAATTTTCTATATGCATTCCATGTTTTAGGTTTTCTTTCTATAAGGCGGTGTTCTTTACATTTGTTTACTTGTTCCACAACTATAACTTGAACGTGTTTCTGCAGGTTTTCAAGTGCTGTTATCCTCACTTCCCCATATTTTGGAAAAACAGCTAAACCTGTTTCATCTTTGTATATATCTTCTAGACTTATGCCTATGCTACCTATCGGAACAGTCTTTTCAGCCAACAGAAACACAATCCATTTTAGGTAAGCGTGTTCTCTACGCCATAATGCTCTAGAGTTCCGATGATTCTGAAGTTGCGAACCGAGCCCACATAAAGGGCGTTTTCACTTCGTGCATAAAGTTGGAGTAGGTCTCCGTCCTTCCATCCAGATATTTCTTCGGTAAAGGTTTCCCATTTTGTTATTCCAAGCACCTGTCTTTCTGTTCCAATAGGCTCTCCATTTCTGTAAATCCTTGCATACCCATAATAATTCACGGCGCCTATGTCGTCGTATCCGCCGATTAATTCGAAATAGATTTTCAGTATGTCAAATGTTTTGTGAAGTTTAATTTCTTTCTGTTTAGTCCATGTTGTCTGCGTTATTGATTTTTCATCGTCGTTGGAGTGGAAAACATCTGTTCCTACTGTGTCTTTGTAAAAAGTGATTTTTACATCGGAAGGGGGAATGAGGATTGGTGGTGGGTTTAAGTGTGCTATCAAGCTCATTTAAGAACCACGCCTACATAAAGTTGAACTCCAGCTACGCTTGACTGGGCTACCAGCTTACCTATGATGTGTTTCGCTTCCTTCGTGTCTATTGCTATGGTGTCTCCTGCAGCTACATCATAATCTGCTTTCTGCACTGACTTAGCTGTTGCATCCACCGTGTATTGGTCCCAAAGGCGCACTCTGGCTACGGATGCTGTGCTGTTCCGTATCTGAATTTCAAGTATGTCTGCGTAGCGGTTTTTGGGAACTTCAAGCACATTCGTGTCTGTGTCAGGTGTTGTTATATCAACATATTTTCCTCTTTTCTTCATTTAAGCCACCTTCAACTCCTTGTAATGCTGTATTTTACGGAAAACCGCTGGTTTAGGAATTTCCTTGATTACGCACATGTTTGTCCTAAATCTTAAAACGACTTTTTCATCTTCTATGCCATCGTTGTAAAGTTCAAGCCTTATGGGGCTCATGCCTTTCACCGTGTATAGTTTAACTATGCCTGCTGAACCGTCAAAAGGTATGTCTGTTTCCTCATAGAAGCCTATGTAACGTTTCTCATCGTCTGTCGGGTCTGGTTTAAATCCTACTTTTTCAAATGCTAAGAAGTAGTCTGTCATAGGCCATTTCGGGTATAGAAGCACATCGCCTTTCATTGTTAAGTTTATTTCGTATAGTGCATCGTCTGTTATGGGAAGCCAACCGTTATCGTCTGTTAAATCTACATTCACTATTCCGCCTTGAGCTACGATTTTCCAGACGTCTCTTGGCGTAACCATGTTTTTAACTATTTGAAAGTATTTGTCTGCCAACCGTTTAATAGGCCAAGCTGGTGTGAAGTAGACGTTTTCTATGGGTTTGAGGAACAGTCGTCTAGGGTCTTCTTTACTCATCCACTCTATCATGTCAATTCTCTCCTGAATTTAGCTGATTTAGATGCCTTCAGCTACGATTGTGAAGGTTTCACCGCTTAAATCTGTTCCTGCAGTTACCTCTGTGTCTGCACCTGCTGCTCCTACAAACACTTGCACTTTCGGCTTGTTGCCAGTGATGCTGGGAACTCCTGCATGGTAGGAGCCTGTTTTCACGGATACCGCTGCTTGGGTTACCTTTTCAAACTCGCCGATTTCAACTTCGAAGCCACCAGTGGGATAGCTGTCTGGACCTGCTACTGTTTTAATTTTCATCATTTGTATTGTCCACTCTCATTTTTTCAGGCTTTTTAAGCTCCGAAGACTGGTCCTGGCAACGCCATAAAGTCTGCACTTGCCCTTATGTGGAAGCCTATTGGCTGGATTTTGTCGTCTCCTGTTGCGAAGGCGTTGAGGTCTATTTTTATTTTGTGTTTAGGAAGAATAACTACTGGGATTTTCTGTTCAACAGCTGGGGTTTTAATCGCGGCGTCTTTGGCTTCAAACGGTAGTGTTTGAACGGGAAGTGGGTCTCCGTCTTTCGTGTATAAAACAGCATCTATTTTTGGAACTTCTATTGGGTCTATCCAACCGAGTATAACGAGGGCTTCTCCTTCTAAGGCTGTTGTTTCGGAAAGCCATGCAACCGTTATCGGCGGAGTGCCAGCTATAGTTTGTAGCCATGTTGTTTTGCCAAGGGTTCGAGGTCTTATGTAGTTTATTTCAAGTTCTCCTGCCCTTGCAGCCATTCCTTTGAATCCCTGCTTCGTTTCCACGTTTACTACCCTTATAACGTCTAAAATCAGTCTGGCGTTTCTGGCGATTATGTCTTTGACGATGGGTGATTGTGTCTGATGGACGATGGCTTCAAGTTGGTTTACAAATGTTTCTACTTCAGCAACTGTTAAGGCTGAAGCTTTTTCTTTTCTTCCAGCAATCGTTATTTCTTCTTCTATGCAGGCTCGGATGGGAACTCTTGCTCTAACGGACATTTTTCTAATCACCTATCCTTTACATTAGAAAAGTTTAATAAAAAGGTATCTTTATATGGTGAACTTGGGACACAGTTTGGGAAGAAGAAAAATGGGAAAAAACACTGTTATAAAGGTGAGGTGTTCACCAGAAACGAAGCTTAGGTTTAAACGTTTTTCTGTTAACTTTAAATGTATGGAAGATGCCTTAGTTTTTCTGCTGGAGTATGGTGAGAAGTTGCTTTCTGAGCGTCCTTCAGTTTAGATGCTTGGTGTAGGCGTTGTAGGCGTTTTAGGTTTTTGCTCTACAGGTGCTATACTGAGTAAAGGGAGGGTTACTCCAGGTGCTATCTGTGTGATTGCTCTTCTAACTGGTGCTGCCGCCCTACCTCTCAAAGCCATTGCTGCTGCTATTCCTGGTATGCCTCCTGGATACATGGCTGCGAGAACATCTAATAGTATTGAGCCAAGCCCTGCGTAGCCTGCAAATTCAAACGCTGCTTTAAGGGCTGCGCCTTTCACTTGTGTTGCTAATAGAAGCATAAACCCTGAAACTGCTGATTTTGTTATTCCTTTTGTTAATGCTTTGTCCCAGTTTATTGCCCCCCTTAGTCGAGCTACATACTCGCCTGCAAATTCATTCACTAGATAGCCTGCTCCAACTGAAGCTGCTATTCCTGCATGGTGTGTTATACGTCTTCGTTCAAGAGCGGGAACCGGTATTTCAATAACTTTTAAGACTTCTGCCAAACTTTACACCTTATCATAAATGTTATGTTGGAGTATTTTAAGTTTTTCGTGTCAGGACTTCCAAAAGTTGGATGTAAGTGTCTCTGTATTCGGGTTTCACGGAGTAGAGTAGAGTGAGGATGATAGGTTCTCCTTTCTGTTCCCATTCTTCCATGAACTGTTTGAAAAGTTTAAGTTTTTCTAAATTGTTTGGTTGTATATTGATTTTGATGAGGGCTTGGGCGAGGCATTCAACAACTTTGTTTACGTAATCTATCCTTTGACGTTCTAAATGGTTTTTTAAACCTATCTTTTCAAGAAATGAAATCTCATCTGGATGAACTTCGCTGAGTTCAACACCGCATTTTGGACATCGCATTAAAAACTCACTTTCTTGTAAAGGCGACCATTAATAGAAGGGTTGCACCGCCGAGGGCTAACCATTGCCATAAGAGGAGAGGCCCATATTTCACATAAAGCCATTCAACTTTTATGGTTACTTCAACGGTGTCGGTTGGTTCTGTAACGGTTGAAGGCATATACTCGTTTATAGTTAGTATTGCGTCTGTTTCAGGCATTAAAAGTTCGGCTGGAGCTCCTGTTTCGTCTATGAACTCTTCTGGGAATAGGAAAGAGGCTGTTTCGCCTGCTGGAATGTTTTTTGTTGCTGTGAAGATTTTATCGGTCCATTGTGGTATGATTTCCACTTTGGCATCTTGGGGTGTTTCTGCAGGATTTGCTATTGAAACTGAACCTGTTATAGGTGTGTCTGGCTTCAAGGAAGTTGGAAATGCTGCTTCAGTTATTGCGCTTCTTCTCATAATTCTAAGTGGTTTTAATGCTACTTGCATGTTTAAACCTCACTGTTATTTCCGCTTTCATGCTAATAAGTTTTATTAGGTTTAGAGTGGATTTGAAAAGCTGATATATTATTGGGCGGTGTTCTGGCTTTGATACTATCATAAAAGCATCGAAGATTTCGGGCATGTTAGTTATTATTTCATTTATCAGTTGTTTCAGCCTTTCAGGTTCAACAGTTACAACGTAGTCTATGGCTTGGCAAACGGTTTCTAAAACTTTGTAGGAGTAGTCTATTTGCTCCTCAGTTAGTTTCTTCTCCACTTTTCTCAACTTTCTTCCTGCATTTTTTGACGTGACGGGCTAATTGAATAGGTTTCTCGAAAGTTTCACCGCAAATCTTACATTTATACCGTTTTTCTTTAGGTGGCATTTTAATTAATACTGGTTTTTCTTCAGGTGTTGGTGTTGGTGGTATTTCAATTATTGTTGGTTCTGGAGTTGGTTCAGGCATTTCGGGAAGTTTTATAAGTGGTTCTGTAGGTTCAAGACGGGTTGGCGGTTGTGATGGTGAAAAGAGTAGTCCGAATTTTTCAGCTCTTGCTTCAACGCTTTTCATTATTTGCTCTATTACTTCAGGTATGAATATTGCGTAGGCTGGAATCGAACCTGAAATGGGAATATTATATTGTCCCATTGTTGTTTTGGGTTTTTCACTTTCAGGTTCTTTCATCCCCATAAGTTGGGCTGTTTCTTTAACTTCACTTAATGTCTCCTTAATTTTTTTAAGTTCTGACTTTGCTTCTTCAGTCATGGGTTGAACTGAAAGTTCTTTAAGTTTCCCTTCTAAACTCTTAATTTCAGCTTCTAAATGTTTAATTGGTTCTTGGGCTTTGCTGATTAACTCCTGTTTTTCCTTTTCTTCTTCTTCCTTTTTTAAACGGCTGAGTATTTCAGTTTGTTGCTTCTGCATTTCTTTAGCCCAATCAGGTATTTCCTCAGTTTTCTGAGGTAAAACTTTAGAAATCTCTTCCCTAATTATGTTAGCTATCTCTTGTGGGTTGGGTTTTTCTTTTTTCTCTTTCTCTGCTTCATATCGAAACCTACGCCATTGAGCCTCATCAATCTGGTTTATCATAGCTATTAGAACAGCAGCATCGGCGGCTGTAAGTTTTCCACCCCTCATCTGAGAAAGCATATCTCTTAAATCGAAGATGGGTGGAGCTTCCTCTACCGTTTCTCTTTCGGAAACAGGTTCAACCTCTACTTCTTCACCCATTATTCTTCCTTTTCCTCTAATCTTTTCAGCAAGTCAGCTTTAATCTCTTTCAAAGTTTCAAGTTTCACACTTAACCTTTTAATCTGGTCTTCAATCGTTTCAACAACCGCTTTCTCAACCTTTTTCGTTTCCTTTTCTTCCATTTTATCATTCACCTATTCTTTTACTGTATAAGACGCGTTTATAACGGTTTGTTTTAGCTAAGAATGCTTTGGCTTCAGCCCGTTTTCGCCTCACCCGTGAAAGGTAGGTGTGGACTGTTTTAATGTCTATATTGAGTTTTCTACTAACCACTTTAGGTGTAGAATTTAAAAGGTTATCCAGCACCTTCTCTTCCATGGGGGTTAACCTAAGCATATACGGACTCCTGTAATTTACTTCAACAGTTTTCGGTAGGAAATTTTTCTGAACACATATTGTATAGTTAAGCTATATATAGTTTTTGTAAGTTACAGCAAGGTGTCTTGTGCTTCAGCTATGTAGGTCATGCACACTTTGATTTTCCCTACTCCATATATTTGTAACCGTATTCACAGAATCTATCCACTAGCTCATTTCTTAACAATCCTTTACGGTTTAATGACGCTGCGAAATCTTGGACAAAAACCCTGCGGGGGCTTCCTTTTGGAAGAGTTGTGTATGCAGCGAACACAGCTGACTCTAATAGAGAAAAAGCTGCGTGGGTTGGAGCAATAGTTGTTTGAGTGAGCATACCCCTAACTGCATCCTCTTTGGTAACCACTTTCTTCTCACTAATTTTTACCATAGTGGCAATTTGTCCGCATTTTGAACAGTAATAAGTCCCCTCAGGTCTTTTAACGGTTCTTCCGCATATCGGACAACGATAAATGGGCATCTTATTCCACCCAAAAAGAAAAAGGGATGTTTGGAGAATTTAACTCTTCCTTCGTCTGCCGTGAAATGCTGATGGGTTCTTGATGGGTTAAGGGTCGCCTGCGAATGTAGATTTGAATGTTAAAGTTGTTTCTTCTGTTACTTCTGGGGCTGTTGTCGGGAATATGTATTTGCCTTCGCTGTCGGTTGTTGCTTTACCCATTTCTTCTCCATTTTTGTATATGGTTATTTCCCTGTTTGGCAGTGGTGCTCCATCGCTTGTGAAGGTTAGTTGTCCTGTTATGTTAATGGTTTCTCCGCTTTCATACACATCTTTGTCTGTTTCAAGTGTTAGCGTGGTTGGTTCAGAAGGAGGTGGGGGAGGTTTCACGGTTACTGTTTTGGGCG
>DAOUTL010000170.1 GCA_030626685.1 Candidatus Bathyarchaeota archaeon
ATTATTTAAGGGCTTTTCCTTATAAATCTAAAAGTTGAATTTAAGGTGGCAGCAACGGAGAAAACCTGTGTTTTCATAATGCCAGTATAGACTTTCACCGTCTGCAACTACGTATTTATCACATGCTATGGAAACTTCCACCCAACCAGAATGGGAAACCCACTCCATCACATCCGGTATGAAGTTTTTATTTAGTTGCCAGAAAAGCGAAGACCTTGGCATCGTCGACGAGGTTTTTTATTTTTGTATATTCGTTTGGCTGGTGGGCTGTTTCATCTATTGTGCTCCAGACAACTGCTGGAACCTCTACTTTTCTGAAGAAGGCGGCGCATGTTCCTCCGCCTATTCCCCCAACTTTTGGCTCTATTCCTCTGACTTTTTTGATTGTTTCCTTTAGCATAACAACTATCTTTGAGTTGGCATCTGTTGGTTTTGGGGCCACGCTTTTCTGTAAGAGTTCAGTTTTTATTTTTGCTCCGGTTTTCTTTTCAAAATTCTCCGCAAGCCCTTGGATGTCATTTAATATTTCTTCTAGGTTGTAGCTTGGGAGCACTCGGCAGTCGAAGTAGGTTATGTCTTCTCCTGGGATTATGTTTACGGCATCAACATTTTTCTCTTTCTTTGTCGGTTCGAAGGTGCTTTCAGGCGGGTCGAAATATTCGTCTTTAAGCGAGTATTTTTCATGTAGCATTTTGTCTAGGGTTAAGGCGTATTCCATTCCTATGCGATGGGCGTTTAAGCCTTTGTCAGGTGTGCTGGCGTGGGTCTGTTTTCCAATTGTGCGGGTCCGAAACCATAAGGCGCTTTTCTCAGTTATTTCTACAAAGCCTCCATCCTCGTTTCCACCGTCTGGCACAACTATCAAATCGTCTTTTCTGAAAAGCCCACGTTTTATGAGATGCTGAATTCCGTAAGTGCTTCCTTGCTCTTCATCGGCGACAAACGCTAAAGCCACTGTTCGTTTCGGTTTTATGCCTAAATTTTTCAGAGTCTTAACTGCGAAAATGGACGCAACCATGGATTGTCCGTTGTCTTCGCTTCCTCGTCCATAAATTCGCCCTTCCTTAATTATTGGTTCAAAGGGTTTTGTAACGGTCCAGAGGGATTCTTCTCCTGGCGGAACCACGTCTAAATGTGTTATTATCCAAACTTTTTTGCTGAGGTTTTCCCCATAGTAATAGGCCACGATGTTTGGTCTCCTCTTAGAAGGAACTCTCTCGTCTTCAGCATCGTAGCGCTCTATCTTGTCAAAGCCAACGGTCTCCAGTATTTGCATTAATTTTTCAGCTTTCTTCGACTCGCCTTCTCCATTGTTTTCAGGTGCTACTGCTGGAATTCGGATAAGCTCCGTTAACGCTTGTGTCATTTCGTTTCTCAAGTTTTCAATTTCTGAGGAAACACTATCAAACTGCATGAGACCACCTTTGAAATGATTTAAAATATTTGTCAGCTTATTATCTTTAATGTTTCGACTGGAATGAAAGAACGAAAGAAAGTCTTTCAGCTTAATTCTTGTAAAGCCTTTAATCTCTTAACTATGTTGGGGTGAGTTGAGAAGATTTCAATTATCTTATCCATAGTTGTTAATTTCTTGGAAAGAACTTCTTGAACCAACTTTTGGTCGCTTGGCATTTTCATCCTGGATATGGTCATGGAATCTGAATCTGCACGGTCTGGGTCAGCTATGAATAAGGCTTTAAAAGCGTTTAAATGCCGTGTTTCCTTCCTGATTCTTCCCATGTTTTTGGTTGCATAGACTATCTTTGCCAAGCCTTCTGAGAGTTTTCTTGGGCCATCATCCACTATCAATGCGCTATGGTTGTCAGCGTAGTACTCCCGTAATCTGCTTAGATAAAGTATAAACATGTTCAGAATCCACGAAAAGACCATAAAGCCTATGCCCAATGCTGCTCCGCTGCCCCCCTCCCGTTGTCTGCCATACATAGATGAGAGCATGAAAGAATAGCCTATGTAATAAAGTAAGGCCGGCAGTATGGAAACAAACATCATTATCTGCACATCCCTATGCTTCAGATGACCAAGTTCATGTCCGAGAACAGCTTCAATCTCGCCGTAATCAAGCGTTTTCAATAAGCCGCTCGTGACAGCTACGCGGTTTCCAGCTATCGGTGAACCGTAGGCAAATGCGTTTGGAATTGGAATTCGTGCAAGCATTAACCTCGGCTTTTTTATGCCGCTTTTCATGCTGAGGTTTTCAACTATTTCGTGAAACTTCGGATTTTCATGTTCTGGAATCTCCCTTACGCGGTAAAGGACGTCGATTATGTATGGCGATATTAACCATTGAATGATGTTGAATGCGACAATTAGAATGCCTAAAGTTATCAAATTAAATGAGCCTACTAAACTTAAAATTACCGTGAAGAATAATGTGGATAAGCCGATTATTATGGCTAAGGTTCCAACCATGGATAGGCGAAGTTTCCAAATGCTCATATTATATCCCAGTTAATGTTCACGAAACAACACCAACTTATATCCTTTACTGTGGAGAAAGCCTTACAGTCTTCACTAGGATTTTGAGGAATTTTAAAATGGTTTATCACTTAACGTGTTTGTATGGATACATAGAATATGGATTTGTTGATTCTTCTCAATAATCACTCATGCATGATTATGCATTTTTCAGCGAATTTACGATAACTTCAAAATATGAATCAATGTGGCGGGCCCGAGGGGAATTGAACCCCTGACCTTCGGGTTAAGAGCCTCAACCTAACCCCGCGCAGGGTTAGTCCGCCGCTCTACCTTACTGAGCTACGGGCCCTTCAGCCTTTTCGTTAATTATGCAATTAATCTCGCTTTAATAAATTTAGCTTCTTAGCTTGGGTA
>DAOUTL010000077.1 GCA_030626685.1 Candidatus Bathyarchaeota archaeon
GATGGTACACGCTGGACTGCCTAATCATAGACATGCCGCCGGGAATAAGCGACGCAACCCTCGACATCATAAGGCTCGTTAAAAGGATAGAATTTCTCGTAGTCACCACGCCCTCACAGCTGGCCTTCGAAACCGTTAGAAAATTGATGAGCTTACTAACGGAACTGAAGATTCCCGTAATCGGCGTTATTGAAAACATGAAGATGAAAGCGTCCCCATTCATCCGGCAACAAGTTGAAAGCAAGGGCATACATTTTTGGGGAGAAATACCCTTCGATACAAAACTTGAAGAAGCCATAGGAAACATAAACATGCTTTCAGAAACTGTTTTCGCCAGAAAATTGGAGGAAATAGTTTCAAAAAACTTGAAGCTCTAGCCCTCTCTTTTTGGAAATAGTTTTTCGAGTTTTTCTTCTGGAAGAGGCTTGGTGGATAGGCTCACGAGGAAATAGATTAGGGCTGAGCCGAACATCAGCAGCAGCGCCCAATAACCCCAATGGTACAGGCCAACAAGTTTTCCATAGGCTTTAGGATGGAGAAGTGTGAGGGTTAAACCATAAATTATGGTTGCGATGGCTCCCCATTTCGTTGCCCCCTTCCAGTGCATAGAAACGCCTACAACGAAAAAGAAGATCCCAGCCTGAGCCACGGCTGAGCCAGCCATAAACTCTGAAAGAATGGGTGGAGGTGAAGTAAAGGTCCACCATAACGGTATGGCGATGAACGGGATGAGCATAAGTTTCGTGAGCCCCAGCAGCCTCTTGGGAGAAGCCTTCGGATAGGCATTGTGGATAAGGTCCCTTGTGACGTTTGTGGCCATGATCATAACCATACCTGCTAAAGTTGCAACAGATGCTGCAAAAACGCTTGCGGCAAACAAAGATGTGAGCGGAACGCCACCGGCACTTATGCTCGCATAGACAGCCGCTGAATCCCCGTACATAGGCGCATATTCAGCAGTCATGAGGGTGTCATTCCAGACAGTTCTGGCAGCAAACCCAACCACACCAATCCAAAGAGGTGTTAAGCCGCCCACGATAAGTATCAGCAACATAACCCAGTATTCTCGCTTAGTGATTTTTCGGGTGCCTAAGAAACGGGCTATGTTGTGGGGAAAACCTGTTGCCATAAAAAGAAACATGAACACGGCAGCTGTGACTCCTACGTAGTCCACACTTGGAAAAGCTAAGCCCTCTGGTGGCGGCAGAGGCAAAGTGTAATCATTTAAGGGGATTTGTGTTGGTTGACCTCCCGGATAGGTAAACGTCTGCATTCCAATGGTTTCTGCGATTTTCGCTGGTCCGCCTGCCCAAAAAAGTGCTGTTATGCCTAAGGTCCAGCCGACAATTGTTAGTAGGATGCCTTGGAAACATGAAACCCATTGGGTGCCTGTGTAGCCGCCCACAATTAAGTATACAAGTACCAGAATTGCTGTTGCTAGTAGGCTTCCTTCGAAGCGTGTGTTGGTTGTTATCGTCCAAACTGTTGCCATGGCCTTGTATTGCCCCACAGAGTAGACTACGAGAAGAATTATCATGGCTAAGCCAGCTAATGCTTGCACCATCCTGCTTTCAAATCTTACTCTCAGCATTTCTGGCACTGTTCTGGCTCCAAGCGCCACGTATCTTCGCATTCTGTAGCCGATGACTAAGCATAAGGTCATTCCCATCACAGAGGTTGTGCCGATGAGCCAGCTGCCTGACCAGCCGTAGGCATAGCCCAAACCGGCATTTCCGAAGATTGCCCAGCCACTTAAATAGGATGCAACCAAGGCGAAACCAGTTACGAGAGGTCCGATGTCTCCACGACCCACAAGCCATTCTTCGAAGCTTTTAGCCTTCTTCCTCACGAAAAAACCCAAAAGGATGCTTATGGTTAGGAATGCGGCTATGGCGGCGATAACGCCAGCCACTGTTTCCGGTGTTGTTTCAGGTATTGGAGGAGCCATTAGTCTTCCTCCTAATAATAGCGGGTTTTTATGAAAACGGCTAGAACGCCAAAGATTATTGCAAGTAAAGCGTGACCCCAATAGGCGTACCAGCCGCCGAGCAGATACGCGGTGACTGGAACCAGAATAATGCATAGAACCATGATTGCTAATAAACAGTGGATTTTGCTCATCGCAGTCCCTACACCTCTCAGAGAGTCACACTTTAACTACTTAAACTTTAAATATGTCCGAAAAACCATTATTTTAGCCTTTCTTTGAGACAAAACGGGACAAATTATCCGAGCAGTTTGAGATTTTGTTTTTGAGTTTTAGTAACGGTCTTAAAGATTGCTTCAATGATATTTAGGAAAAAAGACGGTGAACGGTAAAGAAGTTTCTTAACGGGTTTTTTCTAACGTGGCAACCCAAAACATGTATCACACTTTTCGTTTGACTTTGGGACATCTTCGAGCCTGTCATACAACTTTTCATATTTCCGTTGAGCTCCACAAGGAGGATTGGGATATTTATGTATCCCATCTCCCTTCACCCAATACTTAACTATTTTATCACCTCTTTTCTATCTTTCTGATTCTAATTATTCATTTGGTTGGGCTATGAGTTTTCCGCATTTCTCACATTTAGTAACTTCTAATGGTTTATACATAGGAATTAGAACCTTAACTTTTGGCTCTGGGCTATCTGGCTCGACAAAAATCTTGTTTACTAGAACACGATTCTAATGACCGCAACTAGAACACTTCATTCTGAGATTCCGTTGTAAAGGCTTGTTCTTATTTGTTGGGTTTATCTGATTATTTGACAATTTTGAATCGGAAATATGAATCGTTCTTTCGTCTTTATCTCTTTCTATTTTGAGCAAGGTTGCCATTGAGGCGTTGAAGCCTTGGCTGAAGGAAAAATGAAGTCGCCAAGTATATGAAAGAAATATTCTAAGCGAAGGGACAGATGAAACATGGCAAGCCACGAGATGGACCCCCGATGTTGTAGGTGACTATTCTTTTGCGAAAGATTTCTACGCGCTAAAGTCATTTCGCAATCTTTTTCACTTTGTCTTCAAGAACGTGCAGTAATGAAAATACACCAAACTCCTTAGCCCTCTTTTCTAAGTATTCTCTGTCAAGTTTTCCTCTCTGTCCGATCAAGACTGATACAACGTCACTTTCGTCTCTAGCCCTTCTGTCTGCTCTTGACAGTTTGTTGACTATGAAATCCTCCGGACCGATAACCCATACTTCCATGTCCGGCATCTCTCTCCGCTGTCTCCGTGTCAAAAGCTCTTTATCAAATTTTATTCCATCAGGTTTCAGCCAAATCTCTACATCAACCATGTTTTTTCTATCCAAAACATAGATACAAGCTGCTTCAAGCGTCGGCTCTGCAGTCAGCTCGAAACCTCTCTTCGCTAACTCATGAAACAGATGTTCGAGAGTTTGTAAATTAGTAACTACAACTGCCACGTCAATGTCTTGAGTTGCTCTGATTTCACCGTAAGCGGGGAGAGCGAGACCCCCGATAAACATATAGTCTATGTCTTGCTCTTCAAAAACTTTGACAAGTTTACGCAGACATTCAATGAATGATGGAGTTTTTGATTCTGAAGGCAATTTCATTCAACTCGAAAAATCTCCGGTAGGGAGAGGCGTTCTTTTCCTCAAGGGCTCTCCTTAAGGAAATTTGGTGTATAGAACTTTTAATGTCGTTGTCATTTATCTGGATAATGTTTCTCTTGCATTTTACATAATCTTTTATCATTTCCTGTCCCAAGGCAGTCACTATAGGTATTTTCTTTGGTCTACCTTTCACTGTTGAGTTATTAGCGCGAGCTATAAAATCTATGAGACCTTCCCTTTCCATTACTCTCAAAAGAGAAACTACCTTTTCACTTCGAAACCTCAATTTTCTGATTAGGTCATTAACTCCATAGGCTTGGTCACTTATCGTTTGTAGGATAGTTGCTCTTTCATCAAGCATATTTATTTCCCAAACGGAAATAAAGTTCTCTCAAATATTTAAACTTTGTGCAAGAAGGTTCTGTTAAGTCTTCATGGGATTTAGTTAGGTGTTAACTGTCGTGGGATAGTAATTAGTTTGTCTTACTCATGTGTGCGTGACCAGATCGTAGACTACAAACTTGTTAACCTCTTACGCTTACGTTTGGGCATATTTGCTCAAAGAAAAAATGTGCTTCGCAACCATTAACTTAAAAATTGGCAAAACTGCAATCTCTATTATTAGAGGTAAGAATGTGGAAAAAGAGAAAATTGTGGAAAATATTTAACTCTTTAAAAGAATAATCCTCGTTTGCTCAATTATCGTTGTAAATAGCTTAAGTTTTTGCGGTTTTTCTGCGTCCAGACTTGTTGACGCGTCTTTTTTGCATCAAGGACTCTTCCTCTAGAATGGTTGCCTTGTGAAGTTCTTGCATGTACCACCGTCTTTTGCGGGAGTAGAGCATGCCGGCAGCTATGCCGAAAACCGCCAGAGACAAGCCAGTTATTATTAGGAACAAGCCTAAAACCGCCCCGGCAAGCGGTTCCGTGTGGTATGGAATGAATATGAACCACTCTGGGTTTTCAGCCAGGCTTAACGATTCCAATACGCCACCTACAAAAAATATTGCGCCGGCTAGAAAAAGCAAGTAGGCTACGGTTTCGTTGTGTCTTGACTCTTCTGACTTCTCGTGCAGATAGTCCCTGAAGGACATGGCTTTCATTATATCGAATTATCGGACATGCACGTAAATCTTGTTATTTTCAAATCTTTATACGCAGTAAATATTTTCAATCACGATTCTGGTTAAACTTTATAATTTGAAAAATTGAAAAATACCATCTCAAACGAGAGAGGCAAGGGAATGGGATTTGGACTTGAGTGAGCCTCTCCCGACTAAAGTCAGGAGCTTCCCCCGTTTAGGGTAGGCTTCACGCCCATCCCCTCATTTGAGGGTTCGGGGGGGCTCACGGCTCCCCCATCTCATAGAGCTCATTACCCTATGAGCTATGTTTATGCAAGCGTTTAGGTCCCTGTCGTATTCCATTCCACATTCTGGGCACTTGTAGATTCTACCGTTTACTTTGGGGGCAACATACCCGCATCTGTGACATTCTTTAGTTGTGTTCTTTGTTTCCTTTTTCGTTAAGTATTTCAGCTGTATCCCTTTGAGGTTAGCTTTGTATTCGATGTATTGCTGTAGTTTGAAATAGGGCGTAGTGCAAACCCTTCTATTCATCTTCTTTGAGAAATGCATACCACTTCTGAGACCATTCAAATCCTCCATTACAATCACTGGTTTAGAGAATTGTTTAGCGTATTCTATTACTTGGTTCGCTATGATATGCAACTGTTGGTTGACTCGACGTTTCTCCTTCCTCCCGACATCCTTGATCTTGCTGACCAGTTTCTTCTGTCCAAGTTTTCTTCGGATGTGATTGTATAGTCCCCTTACCCGCTTGACCGATGAACCCCGCCAAAATTGACCTCTTAAAGGCTTTTTGGGATTGGTTTTTGAGACTGCTACTGACACAGCGAAGTTGACTTCCCCTCGGTCTATAGCTACCACGGTTTCTGGTTCACTAAAGAGGATGGTCTTCGATAGAACAAAATGGGCGCACCATACACCCTTCTTCTTTACCATTTCAACAGTTTTGAACTGCCACTCTTGACTAAACGCTTCTTCTATTCTTTTTCTCTGGTGCTCACCAAAGATTACGGGAAGCGAGATTCGTCGCCTTCCATCCAAACTCAACGTAAGCCAGTAAGGCGTCAATACGTTGGTTGTCTTGGAGAAGGTGTAGCATCGACTATCGAAACGTATCGAGATTCTCTTAACTGTTAGAACACTGTCTCTCTTCTTGTTCTTTCTGAACGACTTTAATATTTCAACAGCTTTGTCTCTCGCCGTCTGAATCAACGCTGTGTTCAGATTAAACCTCTGCTTAGCTTCACCGTAGCCATTCTTGTGCAAGAAACTTTTGGATGTAGATTTGAATTGGAGATACCACTTAACCAGCCCGAAATACTGTTCAAGACATCTGTTTAGAGCTAGAATCTTCCAAGTGTTTGGTTTGAAAACTTTTCCGATGACGGTTACTTGAACTTCTTTCTGCACAGGGAACATCCCGACAGAGAAGTGGCAACAACAGGATTTTAGGTTTACGCCATTCATCTCCCCGCTGAAGCAGGGAGTTTTCTGGCTAAAACTATATAAACGTATTTCATATAAGGCGCAAATGAATTTAACAGTTATTATGGGAGACGCTGATGGACAATGAGTGAGTCTTCGGTTGTTGAAGGATTTCGTAGTCGTTTGGAAAACGCCACGAAGTATGGTGAAGTCTGGGAGGTTGTTAAAGACACTGTGGAGTTCACTTTGCACAAGCATAGACGTGGGATGATGCTTTTCCTGGATGATTTACCCGTTCAGTTAGGGGCATATCATCCGCTGGGAACAAACAACATTGTTTTAAACAGAGCTCTGGTTCAAATAGTTGAGGCTTCAATCAGGTCTAAACGTGTGGTTAACGCCTTAATTTACA
>DAOUTL010000167.1 GCA_030626685.1 Candidatus Bathyarchaeota archaeon
GTATCCGATTAGGCGGCGAGCACTTGAAGAAGCGATGGAAGAAAGCGACAGGGTGAAAATTGCCAAATACATAGTCACTGGTAACGTTGAGGAACTGGAAAAGTTCTTTCTTGAAGCTATAGAAGATGGCTGCGAGGGTCTAGTCTGCAAATCGATTGCAAATGACTCTGTTTATCAAGCTGGGGCCAGAGGATGGCTCTGGATAAAGTATAAGCGAGACTACAAAAGTGAAATGACAGACACTGTGGATTTGGTGGTTGTTGGCGCCTTCCACGGCAGAGGAAAACGGGCTGGAACCTATGGAGCGTTGCTTTTGGCAGCATATAATCCAGAAAAAGATGTTTTCGAGACTGTAACAAAATGCGGGACGGGTTTCACCGAT
Organism: Candidatus Bathyarchaeota archaeon; assembly: GCA_030626685.1. GTDB lineage: Archaea > Thermoproteota > Bathyarchaeia > Bathyarchaeales > Bathycorpusculaceae > DAOUTL01. The sequence goes on from DAOUTL010000167.1 coordinate 383, forward strand.
GAAGATTTGACGAAGCTGCCGAAAATGTTGCAGAAACATAAGATTACTCGCAAGCATCCAAGAGTGCACTCAATAATCGAGGCAGATGTGTGGTTTGAGCCGGTCGTCGTGATCGAAATTCTCGGCGCCGAAATAACGTTAAGCCCAATTCATGTGTGTGCAGTGGATGTTATCCGCAAGGGAAGCGGATTGGCGATTAGATTTCCACGGTTTACTGGGAAGTATAGGCTTGACAAATCAGCTGAAGATGCAACGACTGTAAGCGAGATTACGGAAATGTATAAAAAACAATTGAAGAAAATTGGTGAGAGTTAAGATTATAGATAGTAGGCAGGAGCAAACATTACGATTGTGTTTTCAACTTTTTCTTTGCCCCCAGAAATCCCTTGTAATTATTAATGCTCTTTTAGGATTGTAAGTTTTGATGAGGCTTCTTGAAGGTTTGGTATTTGGCTTCTATTGGAACTAATTGGTTATTTAATCTGAGAATGAAATCTACTTCTGCCTTTGCTATAGTTCTCCAATAATTTATTGTTTTATCGGGGAAACTGTTTCTTAAGGATAGGAAAACAAAGTTTTCAGTCAATACACCAGCATTTGACCTTTTTTCCAAGGTTGAAGTTGCTTACAATATGATTTCTCAGTCCTATGTCAAAAAAAATACACTTTAGGATTCTTCTTTAATTCAGTAACTGGATTCTTTCTCAGATTCATTTAATTATTGAAGTGCTATTGTTGGCGTAACTGGCGGCTAGTAAGTTTCGGTTGTGAGTTCTGGTATTCTGGAGAAGTGTTCAATGTTTCGAGTTACAATTTTCAGTTTGTAGTGCGATGCTGTCGCCGCTATAATTGTGTCGGAGAAACTTATGCTTCTGCCGCTTAAAGCGAGGGCGGCGTCGATTTCTGCTGCTGTTTTAGCTATTTCGTACGTGTAGGGCAGGATCTCGAATCTAATTAATTCAGCTTCAGCTCTCTCAAGTTTAAGTTTTAATAGATTTTTGTTATGGCTGAATAGGTAGTAGATTCCTCGCAAATATTCGTGTACGGTAACTACGGAAATAGCTTTGAATGCGCTTTCTGCATCTACTTCTTTGGCTTTCTGTATGGCGCCTTCGTCTCCTTTCACTAGGTCTATCAGAAATGTTGTGTCGAAGATTTTCAAAGCAGACACCAGGCTATCTTAAGAGCTTTTTTCTCTTTTCCTCATCCATTCTCTTTTGAGGTTCAAAGGCTTTGACGACTTTTTCCCATTCATCCCCACTAATAGTGTGCGAACCTGCAATGTCGCTAAGTTTCATTCCCCTTTTAAGCGACCTACGTATGACATCGCTGAAACTTTCGTTTGGAAGCTTAGATTTAACGAGTAAATCGTAAACATCATTTGACACCGCAATAGTCCTCGCCATAACCTACCACAAAATTTTACATATACATATAGATATATAAACTCTTTCCCCAGCTAGGCGGTAACCAATACTCCTGCTTGGAGAGCCCTAGTCAACTGGTATAGAAATTATAAGGTAGATGTAAACGGTGATGGAAAATCTGCAAAGACATCCTATCCGATGGTTAAAAACTTCGGAGAAAAATGTGATTAATGCAGCTCCATCCTCTTCGCTCATACACTTTTAGGCTTCAGGTATATGCGTTGGCATTCTCCTAAAGCAAGCAATCTTCATCTAATGCAATTGAGGACCCTTGTTCTCGCGTGCGCGAAAATTACATATAGGTTTGTCGTTTAATATCTCTCTTTTCCGTTTGGGTTTGGGGGTAAATTTTAAGTGAACATTGATGACCTATTTCTACGGCAAGAATTTAAGTCAGTGTATATTTCTTTTGCGTATGGTGGGAGTATTGGCGGAAACCTATCTCTTTTATTCATCTTTGACACTGTTTGCAATGAGCTGTTTAACTTTTGTTTTATCTATATTTTTCCGCTTAAAGCATTATAAGATAGATAGCCTTCCGAAGAACTTGTCAGTTGATGTTTTTAATAAAACTTTTAACGTTCTCAATCCCTATCCGGGACGCAGAAAAATCTTTCACAACTTCTTATCTGCATTGCCCTTAATCGTATTTTCCGCTGGCCTAGTTTTGATTCTCTTGGGGTGGAAAATTTTTGAATATGGTCTTTTATTAAGTATTGTCATGCTGATCATCTGCTTAAACTTGATGTTGGTGGATTTTGCATCCGAAACCTATCAGAGTGCTAAGATTCTTGTTAAGGCGGTTGACACTGAAGCTTGTTTAGGGGCCGGGGACTTGGAAGTTTTTCAAATATTGAAAAGAGTCATGCCAAAACTAAGCAACTATTACCTTGCTTTATCAATTCTCTTTTTGACATTTGCGGTGACGCTAAGCTATATCTGGTCTTCATTCTTATGGATTTTCGTCCATTTTGTTGGTCTAATATTTGAAGTTTTTTTCTACATTTGTGGTGACGTATTAACTGGATTTATAGCTTTTCAAGTAGCCGTGGTTCTATGTGGTGTAACGGTTTTTATTATTCAGATTTTCGCTTGGAAGATTAAAAGCAAA
>DAOUTL010000185.1 GCA_030626685.1 Candidatus Bathyarchaeota archaeon
CACCATTTTTCCAAAGGGATGCTTTTCCACGGTAACCTTGTAGCCCCAATACTCTGGTATTTCATCACGATTTGCCAGTTCAACTTCAACCCGCTTGTCAACTTTTATAATTTTTACAGTGACCCGTTTGCCTATAGATAATAGTCTATTCGGGATTAGTGCTGACTGTTCAACACCAATGTCTACAAGCATGCCTCCCTTTGTTTTAAATAAGGTAACACCTTCACGATATTCGCCAATCTTCAGTTTCTTTATTCTGCGGTTTAGTGGATGATGCGGCGTCCGCAACGGTGGAAGTATACCAGCGTATCGCAACTCAGGTTTAAGCTTGAAAAGTCTTTTCCGCAGGTACTGCGGCGTCTCCATGTAAGCGAACAACACCGCAGTTAAATCCATATCAACAGCTTGGTTAACCTTTGGATTATCTGGATAAATTATGATTTCATTAACTCTGAAAATTGCGGCTGCTCTTCCAATTAAGCCGATTTTCGAGGTTTTCTCGCGTAAGTGCGGTGTGTCGGAAACTATGGAAGCCGGTATTGCTACGGAAAGTTTTTTCCTATGCAAATCTAATTTTTCTCCTCAGTCCATTTGAAACATTATTTTTCGCAAATAAAAGTCTTAAAATGAATGTTATGAGCCTTCTGCTTAAAAGCTAAAAGCATAATATAGAATTTACAAACGAATGAAAGAGTGAAGGAAAATGCCAAAAACAACGATTTTGGATAATCTTGACGAAGTTAAAAAAATTGATAAAAGCAACATGCTTTCCTTTTGCATCGAAGCCCCCAAACATTATGAAGAGGCAGCAAAACTAGCCAGAGCCATTTCAATCAGTTATCCTAAGCCCCAAACAATTATTGTCGCTGGTATGGGCGGCTCAGCAATTGGCGGAGAACTTCTAAAGGACTGGACAAGAGACAAAATCAGAGTCCCCATCGAAGTTTGCAGGGAATACTCACTTCCAGCTTATGCAAACGAAAAAACCCTAGTGTTTATTATGAGTTATTCCGGAGAAACAGAGGAAGCCCTAAGCGTATTTCTTGACGCAGTTAAGAGAAACTGCATGACCATATGCATAAGCTCCGGAGGAAAATTGCTTGAATTTGCTGAAAAACTGAAAGTGCCACACTTACGCGTCCCTTCGGGAATGCCTCCTCGCGCCGCGCTTCCATATCTATTTCTGCCCATGCCGATATTTCTGGAGAAAATCGGTTTAATTTCAGATATTAATTCGGAATTTTCCGAAGCTGTTGAAATCTTGAAACAGGTTAGGGATGAGAATTCGCCTGAAAAACCGCTCAGCGACAACTTTTCTAAGAGATTGGCTTCAAACATTAATGCAACGGTCCCTGTGGTTTACGGATTTGGGATTTATCGTGCTGTTGCTCAACGTTTTAAGCAGCAGTTCAATGAGAACGGTAAGATTCCATCCAAATGGGAGTTTTTCCCAGAACTTAACCACAATGAAATTGTCGGTTGGGAAACAGCAAAAGAGCTTACAAGGTGTTTTTCCGTAATTTTCATCCGCGACAAAGATGAGCCGAATGAAATGCGGCAAAGAATCGAAACTACAAAAGAGTTGATATGTACTCAATCGATGAAAGTTTTCGAAGTTTGGAGCATGGGCAAAAGCAGATTAGCCAAAATGTTATCCACCGTCTGCATTGGAGACTTCACAAGTGTGTATTTGGCTATATTGCGAGGGATAGACCCGACACCCGTAAAAACAATAGCTGTGTTGAAGGAGAAGATTAGGCAAAGCGGGGTAAAAGAAAGAATAATCCGTGAACTGCAAAAACTTTGCACAAAATAAAGTCTAACTCATGCTTCTCCTACCATGATGAAATCAGCGAACATTTTTTCAGCAGTTTCAACCGGCATCAGTTGAGGTGGATGTTTAAAGGAGTATGCTGAAATCGGCAGTATCACTCCCTTTAGCTTTCTGTTTAAGGCAATCTTCACAGCCCTTATCACATCGAATAAGGCAGACCCAGCATTCGGTGCATCAACCGTTGAAAGCCTCAAATCTATTCGCATTGGCACCTTGCAGAAGTATAACCCCTCAATCCAAAAATAGCTGTCACGTCTATTCTGCAAAAAGTCCACATAATCCATGGAACCAGCCACCACAGCGGCTTTATATGGCAACGCAGCCTCAACAGACCTTGTTTTAACGGTTCTTTTGACACCCCTTGTTCGTTCCAGCGTGTCTAACGACTCCGTGCCTCCGCCAACATCAAGCTGATACGTCTCAGTTATGCGAACACCATGCATTGAAAGCAGTTTCAACAAGGTCTTATGCAATGTTGTTCGCATAACTGAGACGTATCAGCTTGATGTTGGCGGAGGCACGGAGTCGTTAGAC
>DAOUTL010000095.1 GCA_030626685.1 Candidatus Bathyarchaeota archaeon
CAGCCAGCTCTTTGACTGGATGTGGGAACGGGAAAACACTTGCGCCAAACATAACAAGTTTCGGCGGCCTATCCTCTGCCACGAGTTTTTCAATCCTGCTTTTCGCCCGGTCCACATCAATAGTTAATTCCTTGTAGTCTAAGGGTAAATATTCAACAATTAAGCCGTGAACGGCGCCTGCTGTGCCTCCCAGCTTCTTCTTACCCATAGTTATGTGTCCGCCAGCTGGAATTGACAAAGCCATCATTGTATCGCCAGGTTCTGTAAAAGCCGTGTAAACAACAAGATTTGCCACAACACCCGAAATTGGTCTGACATCCACAAACTCCGCATTGAAAAGTTTCTTCATGAGCTCGATGCATTTGAACTCAACCTGGTCTATGAAGCGGCAACCAGCATAAACACGTTCTCCAGGCCATCCTTCAGCGTAGCGATTTCCAAAATCCGTTGTGAGGGTTTCGCGTACGGCTGGGCTTGGAACGTTTTCACTTGCTATAAGCGGGATACATTCCTGAAACCATTTGTGATGTTGTTGGAGAAGGTCGAACACGTGATTATATTCATCTCGAACGGTTGACATTACAAACTCTTCCTCTTGCATCACACTATTAGTGGTTTACAAATAAAAACTATTTTGAAGCGACGTAACATTAATAATGGAGAAAACAATACGAGTTAGATGCCAGACTAAAAGAGGAGCTCTAGGATGAGCAAGAAAAAGAAAGAGAAAAAGGCGCCAATGCCCGCTGCAAGCGCGGGGCTACTCAGATTCTTTGAAGAAGAAACTGAAGGCATTAAAGTTAGACCCGAAATACTTGTGGGTTTAGCAGTAGCATTAATAGTTGTATGCGTTCTAGCGCATGTGTTCTTCTAGACTGATAACGTTAACGACGAGAAGGCATGTGCAAAACTTCTATTCGCTGGACAGAATTAAGATGAACAAATATTTCACTTCGTTCTTCTCTGCTTGCAACCTGCGGTATGGGCTGAGCAATGGTTGCACGCAGTATGACGGCTTCGGCGTCTGAAAGCCATATCCCAGCAGGTTCACGAGTTACAGCCGCCAAAGTCCCTTCAAAACCATAGGAAGGATCCATGATCACCCGTATTTTCTTGCCTAGATTTTTTTCAAGCATATGAAATATCGTTGGCGGTATACCTTTCTCTGGCATTGTGTTCGCAAAGTGATAAATTGGCGCTTTAAAGATAAAACAGTTGCCCTTTCTGAGGTATATTGCACTAATGTTGCAGTAGTGTTCACAAAATGTTTTATTACATTCATTTTTCAGTGTTCATGTTAAAATCCGTAGGCTACCCTATGTATTAATTATTTTAGGGTGTTTTAAATTTCGTGATAATATTTATGCAGGTTCACGACACTTTAATATGCTTGACATTCTCTCATAGAAAATTCACCTGAGAGGATAAGTGTGATGGCTGAAGATTCATTAAGTCGGTCTGTGGATAAAGCGGTTAAACATTATTCATCGCTGTTTACGCTTCCATCATACGGAAAAGTACTTTTATTTTTGGCTTTCACTTGTGTAGGTGGTGGGTTGCTTTCCACAGTTATTCTCTTTCCCTCCCTCGAGGGCCTAGTTAACGGATTATTTTTTGGCTTTTCCCTGTTCCTTTTGAATTTATTGTTGGATTATGTTACAAGTAGAGGGGTTTTAAAGCAAGACCCTATTTACAGTTTGAGGAGAACTGCTGCACTTTCCCTTTTTTGCTGGATTTTATGGTTTTCGTTTATTTCCGTAGGCGCTGCTGTCGCCGTTTTGTTTAATGATTTATTATTGTGGGTTAAACTTTGCCTTTTCGGCTTTTCAGCAGTCCTCATTCTACGCTTAATAGTTTTTAGCTCAACATCTTTCATCAACCGTAATCGGCTTCTCGCGGCTTCCTTTCTTCAACCGTTTTCGTGTATAATTCCATTTTTGATGCTTTGGGTAAGAATAGGCTACTCTGTCACATTTCCTATGTTATTATTCTTCATCTTTTCACCAGTAGTAGCTGTTCTTTCAAGTTTCTTCTTCATTTCTCTTTTGAATCTTGTAAGCGAACAAACGCTCGGGATTCCTTCCGCATCTCTTTTTAAGGCTTTTTTGCTTAATTGGATAGTAGGCTTAAACGCTCCTTTGGAAGGTTTTCTTGAAAAGTTAGGCGAAGAGAAAGACATTGAGGTTTCCATAATAAAGTTCGATGCTTCTAAGCCTAAGGCGGTCATTGTTACTCCATCTGTTCATCCAGGTCCCTTTAAAAATGTTGGAAGCAGTCTTTTGCCTTTTATGCTTAAAACAGCTTTAGAGAAGGAACTTGACTGCGTTGCTTGTGTGCCTCATGGCTTGCTTGGTCACGAACTTGATTTGGCTTCTCAACTGCAGAATCAAAAAATCATTAACCACATTATTGCATCTGTAGGCTTCAAAGCCTCTGAGACAAAGGCATCTCGTTTCGTTAAGATTAGTGATGGTGTAGCTACTGTGTGCTGCCAGATTTTCGGTAAATCTGCCTTTCTTTCGTTTACCCTTGCACCAAAAACGACAGAAGATTTGCCGCAAGAATTAGGTCTATTTGTTCATCAAGAAGCAGAAAAACACGGTTTAAAATTGTGTGTTGTGACTAACGCGCATAATAGCGTCAACGGGATGGTAGATGCGCATGAAGCTTTGAACGCATTGAAAACGGTTGCAGTTGCATGCCTAGAGAAGGTTGTTTCTATGCGGCAGTCACCATTTGAAGTTGGTGCCGCCACCGTTATGCCGAGAGAGTTCAGCCTTGAAGATGGTATGGGACCCGGCGGCATCACCGTCGTCGTAGTCAAAGTTGGTAAACAAAAAACTGCCTATGTGGTTATTGACGGCAACAACATGGTTTATGGGCTGCGTGAAAAAATCCTTTCAGCTCTTAACTCCATAGGCATTGACGAAGGCGAGGTTTTCACGACAGATACACATGCGGTAAACGCTGTGATATTGAACAAACGTGGATATCACCCTGTTGGCGATGTCATGAACCATGAAAAACTGATTAGTTATATCAGGAAGGCGACTCTTGCTGCTATGTCAAATTTAGAGCGTACAAAAGTAAAATGCCGAACAGAAACAGTTCTTAACATTAAGGTTATCGGAGCAAAACAGCTGGAAACGTTGTGTCTCCTTACGGATAGAACTCTTCAAAGAGCCAAGAAAATAGTTGTTCCTATCTTTGCGACAGCTGGTCTTCTTTTAACATTGTTTTTGACATTTGTCTAAGCTAACACTAATAAGGTTGAAGATTTCACTCCTTTATTTCCAACGAGGGGGAGAAACCGTGCTTAAGGAAATTAGGATTCACGGTCGTGGCGGACAAGGAAGTGTCACCGCCGCACAGTTGTTGGCTCACGCCGCTTTTATCGAAGGCAAGCATGTTCAAGCTTTTCCATATTTCGGAGCTGAACGCCGAGGTGCTCCTGTGAAAGCCTTCGCAAGGATAAGCGACGAACCAATACTTGTGCACAGCCAAGTTTACAATCCTGACTATGTGATAATCTTATCGCCTGAACTAACGCAAGTCATAGATGTGACTGAAGGCTTGAAAAAAGACGGATTGGTTCTCATGAACACAACAAAGAAGCCTGAAGAGATTAATTTAAACGGTTGGCGGACAGCCACCGTTGATGCAACTGGAATTGCACTTGAATTAGGATTGCTTGTCGCTGGATTTCCGGTTGTTAACACGGCGATTGTAGGGGCCTTTGCCAAAACAACAGGTGAAGTTAAGCTGGAGAGCATTTTGAAAACTATAAGAGAAACATGGTCTGGAAGTGTTGGAGAAAAAAACGCTAGGGCAGCGGAACTTGCCTATGAACGATTATTAACAGGATAGCGAAGTTAATGGTTGCGGTTCCAAAAACCCGTAAAGAGATGCCAGTTACAGCGTTATCTGTTCCAACTATTGGCAGTGCAGGAAAAACTGGTTTTTGGAGGGATTTTAGACCAGTTTGGGTTGAACTTGTTTCTCCATGCGCCTATAATTGTCCAGCTAATAATCATATCCCTAAAATTTTTGAAGAAATTAGGAATGGAAAACTTGACGAAGCAGCAAAAATCTTCTTAGAAACCAATCCTTTCCCATCCATCACTGGAAGAGTTTGCCCTCACTTTTGTGAGCAACATTGTAATCGCAGTGAATATGATGAAGCCATATCTATAAGGTCTGTAGAACGGTTCTTAGGCGACTACATTCTTGAAAAGAAAGGTGAAAGCAGCTTTCATGAGATTTCTGCTGGAACAGATAAAAAGGTCGCTATAGTAGGTTCCGGACCTGCTGGTCTTTCAGCAGCCTTTTACCTAAGAAAAATGGGACACAAAGTAACGGTATTTGAAAGTGAGGAAAAACCAGGTGGCATGCTCACCTATGGAATACCACAGTACAGGCTTCCAAAGCAAATAGTAGAGAAAGAGGTAACTGCGCTTACAAAAATGGGCGTGGAAATCAAAACAGGAACAGCCATAGGTAAAGATGTGAAGTTTGAGGATATTATGAAAGGGTTTAGCGCGGTGTTATTAGCGATAGGTGCGTGGAAAGAGCGGGACATTGGAATACCCGGCGAAGAACTGATGATGTCAGGTTCAGAATTCCTAAAAGAGGTAAACAAAGGATTAAGGGAACCTCCGGGGATGACTGTGGCGGTGATAGGTGGGGGAAACGTTAGCATAGATGTTGCCAGAACCCTAAAGAGACTAGGCGCCAAACCAACAGTTCTTTACAGGCGAACTGAAAAGGAAATGCCCGCAATAGGTGAAGAAATACAGAAAGCAAAAGAAGACGGGATAGAATTTCGCTTCCTGACACAACCGATAGAGGCATCAAAAAAGAACGGGAAAATTGCGCTTAAATGTATTAGGATGAGGCTTGGAGAACCTGATGCCACTGGAAGGGGAAGACCAATACCAATCGAGGGGTCGGAATTCACTTTAGAGTTTGATGCAGCCGTAAAGGCGATAGGTGAAAAGCCGGACACAACATGGATTCCTAAACAGCTCCTGAATAAGCAAGGCTGGATAAAAGCGGATCCAGCAACAGGTTTTGTCGGCGAGAATGTATTTGCAGCGGGAGACCTAACTTCAGGTCCAGCAACGGTGGTTGAAGCTATAGCCACTGGGAGAAAGACGGCGAAGAGCGTAAACCAGTATCTGCGAAGAGAAGAAATAAAGCCTGAAGTCTCTCTGGCAAAACCTGTGGAAATCGGAGAAATAAACATAGAATACTATGAACCTAAAGAAAGAGTGAAAACGTTTAGGTTGCCACCTGAAGAAAGAACAAAATCATTGGACAGAGAGGAGACCTTAGGTGTAAGCTTAGAAGA